>DAOLLE010000282.1:0-4980 GCA_035331205.1 Burkholderiaceae bacterium | reverse complement strand
CACCCACCTTGTTCAAAAAGCGGCCAAAGGATCTCCCGGGTCTTGACACGTAACCACCGATGGCCGTCGCGATCAAATAAAAGGCGCGATTTGGAATGCCGGCATTGATATGTACGCCACCATTGTCGTCCTCGGTTTCGACGTAATCGCGCATGTGAGAGGGCTGTGGATCGATACCGATTGACCTGTCGTCGTACGCAGTGCCTGGGTTGGCTAGAGAGTAAAGGGCTTTCCCATTGACTCCTGAATGGAACAGCCCCGCGCCAATCAACCAATCTGCTTCATCTGTCGTCTGATTTAACTTGTATTGTTTGATCAGGCAGGCGAAAACCGACGCTATTGAGCTGTAGAGCGCGCCTGTTTGATGCCAATATTGCAGCCTGCTCATTGATTGGACTATTCCATTGCTGAATTCCTTCCCAATGACATCGAGAGCAATGGTAAAGCGTCGAAAGGTTTTTCCGTCTCCATCTCCACTGATGAGTTGATGACCGTTCCAAAATGCGTTGTTGTAATTCCTTCCGTAGTGTACACAAGCAATAAGGGTCATACCTTTGCCATCGATTGAATCTCTTTTGTATACATTCCAAAAGAAGCGGTAGCAAGCACCTAAACATTCATAAGCTTCATCGACGGCCGCATCTCCGGTTTCGGGCTCGCCTTCTTGACGGACGCAGATACCCGGAAGGGTAGTTCCGTTCTTGGCGTCAAAGATGTTGCGGCGGAGATTCCCGTTGACAATCGAATGTGATTGCTGCTTCTCCGGCACTTTGGTAATTGATCGCTTCTTGACGGGCGGTCGCAGCATTGAGTTGGAGCTTGCATCCTGCTTAAAGGATTGGCCGCTATGCAGCGCGTCGGCCACCATTCGAATGCCCTTCGTGATGTCCACCCAGGCTACTTCCTTGTTGGGCCAGAGAGTTACGGGTTTGCCATCTTTTGGAAGAGCCTGAAGGCTCGCGAAAGGCGCGCCGGACCAATCAACCGGCCGTAAAATTATCGGAATTACACGTGCCTCACCGGAGTTGTGGCGTTCTAGAGCTCGTGCCAATTCCTTGTCCCAGCAGTACGAGGAGGCGATAAAATCCACACTAACTAGTAAAAGGATAATTTTTGCACTCTCAAGATGAGAGTCAATTGCACTACCCCAGGGTTCACCTGCAACGATGCACCGATCGTGCCATTCTGTGATGATTCCTTGTTGTTTAAGTGGGGTCAAATACTTGGCAAGCGCATCGCGTAGCTTTTCGTCTTCGTGTGCGTAGGAATAGAATATTTCCAGCGGAGTCTGTGATGTGTTTTTATTCATAAGGGTATTTTGGGCTTGTATGCAGGGTGATGTTCTAATTGAATCAGTGCACGAAGCCGATGCCGCGGCGCTCCCGAACCTGCGGTTTGACACGATGTTCGCTTTCGAGCTGGGCCAGGAACTCGTCGGGCTCGAAGGCGCTGCCCAGGATGTCCACCTGCCGCTTGACGGACGCGAAGTCGCCCGCGGCGAGCTGGTCGAGCGCGCCCAGGCGCTGGCGCTGCTCGTCGTTCAGGCACTGCGCGTCGCCGCCCAGCGCCTCGGCGATGAACATGCGCCGGCGCTGCTCGGCGTCCAGCGGCTGGAAGCGGATCTTGAAGGTGAAGCGGCGCAGCGCCGCCTCGTCGATGTCCTCGAACAGGTTGGTGGTGCAGATGAAGATGCCGGCGAAGCGCTCCATGCCCTGCAGCATCTCGTTGACCTCGCTGACCTCGTAGCTGCGCTCGGCGCGGCGGCGGCTGCGCATGAAGCTGTCGGCCTCGTCGAGCAGCAGCACGGCCTGATCGTGCTCGGCGGCCTCGAACATGCGCGCCATGGCCTGCTCGGTTTCGCCGACGTACTTGCTGACCAGGTCGCTGGCCTGGCGGATCATCAGCGGGCGGCCGAGCTCGCGGGCGATGTGCTCGGCCAGCGCTGTCTTGCCCGTGCCCGGCGGGCCGTAGAAGCACAGCGCGCCGTGGCCGCGGCGCTGCAGCGCCTCGACGATGCGCGGCACCGGGAAGCGCGACTCCACGTTCAGCAGGCTCAGGTCGTAGCGCGTGACCACCGGGCGTGAGCCGCGGTCGGCGCGCGCGGCGTTGCCCAGCGCCTTGTCGGCGTGGGCCAGCTGGCGCTCGATCAGGGCTTCGAGCGAGCGGTCGCCGGCCGGGGCTGGGGCTTGCGTGCCGCCGTGGCTCCCGTCGTCCGTGCCGACCAGCCGGGCGAAGCGCACCGCGGTGCGGATCTGCGCGGGCGTCAGGCTGCCGCGCTGCGCCAGGCGCTGGGTGAATTCGGCGCTCACCGGCGCGCCGGCCAGCGCGCGCTGCACCAGGGCCTCGCGCGCGCCGGGCGGGGGCGACTTCAGCTCCAGGTGGTACTGGAAGCGGCGGCGGAAGGCCACGTCGATCTGCTCGATGCGGTTGGTCACCCAGATCACCGGCACCGGGTTGGTCTCCAGGATCTGGTTCACCCAGGCCTTGCCGTTGACCGAGTGGCCGCCCGGGCCCTCACCGCCGTTGTCCAGGCGCGCCATCAGCTGGGCGGCGTCGGCGCTGACGGGCGGAAAGACGTCCTCCACCTCGTCGAAGAGCAGGGCGACGTTCGGGCTGGCCTTCAGGAAGACCTGGCTGATCTGCAGCGAGCGGTAGCGGTCGCGCCCGGACAGCGCGTTGCCGTCGCGGTCGGCGTACTCGACCTCGTAGAGCTCCAGCGCGGCGGCCTGGGTGGCCACGCGCGCCAGCTCGGTCTTGCCGGTGCCCGGCGGGCCGTAGAGCAGCACGTTGACGCCGCTCTGGCGTTGCTGCACGGCGCGCTGCAGCAGGGTGGTCAGCAGGCCAAGGTCCTCGGCGACGAAGCCGAAGTCCACCGGCGTCAGCTCGGTCTTGGTCGCCGGGCGGGTGAACACCGCCATCAGGTCCTGCGGGTCCCGGTACTCGCGCATCAGCACCGGTGGCAGCTGGTCGCTGACCTTCATCAGGTCGGCCAGATCGGTGATGTTGTGCTCGGAGATCAGGTTCTCGACCATGCCGATGCGCTCGAGCCGGCTGCCCGCGCGCAGCGCCTCGGCCAGCTCGCGCGCGTCCACGCCCGCCACCTCGGCCAGCGTGGCGTAGGCCTCCTGGGCGCTGCCGACCTTGAACTCCACCAGCAGGCCGCGCAGCTCGCGCTGGTAGCGCGCCAGCGTGCCGTAGAGCAGCAGCGCGCGCTCGGCGGCGTTGAGCTGCAGCAGGCCGGAGAGCAGCTCGACGTTCTTCTGCACCAGCGTGTCGGCGCCCTGCAGGCTGCCGGCCAGCCAGTCGTTGGTGGCGCCCAGCACCGCCATCAGGTCCTTGGGCGCGTCCTTGACGTACTCATCCAGGTAGAAGAACAGCGTCTGTTCCTCGTAGGGCCCCTGCCACTGGCCGTGGCGGGCGAGGAAGGCGCCGTCCTCCAGCGCCTCGTGGCCGGCCCAGCCCTCGTGACCGCGCACGCGCCGGCCGAGGAACTCGCGCAGCCGCGTCAGCACCGTCTGCGGCCAGACGAGGTGGCGTGCGGTCAGGGCCAGCACGCTGTTCCAGTCGCGGCGACCGGAAAAGCGCAGCGCCTGCTTCATCAGCAGGCTCAGGATGAAGCGGCTGCACAGCCGGTCGAGCACCGGCGTGGCGTCCAGCCCCGGGGGCAGCACGACCCAGGTCGGCCCCAGGCGGCGGCGGGCGCGCCGGGGCGACGGTTTGCTGGTGGGCTGGACTGCTTCGTTGCGCATCGACCTCTCCGCCGGGCGGGCGAGGTGGAACCGGCGACGCTGTTCCGGGCCCCCGACCCGTCGGCGGATCTTCGCGCCAACGCCCTGGCCGGCGCAAGTCGGGTGACATCCCGAGCCCGGGGGCCCGGCCGGCGGGTGGTCAGTGCAGCACGACCGGCTGCTGGGCCAGTTCGGCATAGCCGGAGAGGTAGTCGTCGATTTCCTCCGACGAGGGCGAGCGGCGGATCAGGTTCTCGACGCCGGCCTTGAAGTGCTCGGCCATCGCGCCGTCGAGGAACACGCCGCGGCGCGACTGCTTGTCGACGATCTCGTAGCCGCCGCGGCTCAACACCTCGGTGCGGCCACCCTCGCCGGACGGGGCGCTGTCCGAATCCTGCGCGGCGGGCACCTCGATCTGGACGACGGCGAAGTGGTCCGAGTTGTAGAGCATCTGCATGGTGACAACCTCCTGTGGGTGAGAGTGGGGCGCGCACAGAAGGTTTCAAGCCCCGCGTCCGAGGCGGGCTTGCGGGAGGTCAGGGCCCGGCCGGTCGCCAGTCGACGAGTTCCAACAGCAGCGGATCGCCGCGCGACTCGCTGAGCCGGATGCGCACCGGCCAGTGGCCGCGCTGCGGGTCGACCCAGACCTCGGCGTGGGTTTCGTAGGGGCCGTCGGGTTCGCGCTGAAGGTGCAACAGGCCGTCGGGCGTGCGGTCCAGCAGGGTGAAGACCCAGTGCTGCACATCACCGCTTACCGATGCCACCGCGATTTCGATCGGCACGCCCGCTGCCGGGGCGCCGGTTTGCCGCGGGGTCGGTGGTTGGGCAAGTTGCAGCGCCAGCTGCACCAGCCAGCTCAGGCGATCCTGGGTGCCCGGTTCGAGCGCACGCGCCACGCTGCGCCCGGAAAAGCGCAGCTCGGCCGCCTCGCCGGCTTCGGCCGCCGGGCTGCCCGGTGGCGGGCGCAGCACGCTCAGCGCCCGCTCGCTGCGGCCCAGGCGCTTGTCGGTGTGGCGCAGCGGTGCCAGGCCGCAGCGGTCGAAGCCGCCCTCGCTGGTCTGCCGCAACAGGGTGCCCGTCAGCGGCAGCTGCGCTTCCAGGCTGAGGCGGTAGTGCTGCGCATCGTGCTGCCAGCTGAGTCGGCCTTCGCCGCGCAGCCGCCCGCGCTGCAGGCTGTAGCGCGCCTCCACCGGTGGGGGCAGGTCGGCGCGGGCGGTGGCCGGGCAGGCGAAGGCGGCGCGCGCGCCGACCT
>DAOLLE010000281.1:0-4983 GCA_035331205.1 Burkholderiaceae bacterium | reverse complement strand
TCGAGGACCCCTTCGGCGCCGGCACCTGCCTGATCCTGGTGGGCCTGTTCTTCGCCAGCAAGCTCTACCGGATGAACCTGCTGACGATCGGCGACTTCTACCGCAAGCGCTTCGGCAAGGGCATCGAGGTGTTTTGCTCGGCCGCGATCATCCTGAGTTACCTGGGCTGGGTGGCTGCGCAGATCACCGCGCTGGGCCTGGTCTTCAACGTGCTGACCAACGGCGCGATGAGCCCGGCGGCCGGCATGATCGTCGGCACGCTGGCGGTGCTGATCTATGTGGTGATCGGCGGCTTCCTCGCGGTGGCCTGGACCGACTTCATCCAGATGATCGTGCTGGTGGTGGGCATGTCGATCATCGCGGTGTTCTCGGCCGACCTGGCCGGCGGCGCCGACAAGGTCTTCGCGGTGGTCGCCTCGCAGGACCTGTGGCGCTTCCTGCCCGAACCGAGCTTCCACGACGTGGCCTTCTTCATCGGCGCGGCGGTGACGATGATGCTCGGCAGCATCCCGCAGCAGGACGTCTACCAGCGCGTGATGTCGGCCAAGGACGCCACCACCGCGCGCCGCGGCGCGGTGATCGGCGGGGCCAGCTACATCCTCTTCGCCTTCGTGCCGATGTTCGTCGTCGCCAGCGCGGTGGTGGTGATGGGCAACGAGGCGCTGACGATCGCCAAGGACGACTACCAACGCCTGCTGCCCACCTTCGTGATGGCCCGCATGCCGCTGGTGATGCAGATCCTGTTCTTCGGTGCGCTGCTGTCGGCGATCAAGAGCACCTCCTCGGCCACGCTGCTGGCACCGTCGACCAGCTTCGTCGAGAACATCCTGAAGAACCTGCGTCCCCACATGGGCGACCGCCAGCAGCTGCGCGCGATGCGCTTCTCGATCGTCGCCTTCGCCGGCCTGGTGCTGGCCTATGCGATCGCGATGCAGGGCACCTCGATCTACGATCTGGTCTCCTCGGCCTACCAGGTCACGCTGGTCGGAGCCTTCGTCCCGCTGGTCTTCGGCCTGTACTGGCGGCGCGCCACCACGCAGGGCGCGATCGGGTCGGTCACCGCCGGCATCGCGGTGTGGATCGCCTTCATGCCGCAGGTGAGCGTGCTGGGTGAGTTCTTCCCCGGCCAGCTGGCCGGGCTGGTCGCGGCGGTGGCGGGCATGCTGCTCGGCTCACTGGCGCCGCAGTGGCTGCCCAACCGCCACGATGCCGACCACCACGTCAAGGGCTTGAACGCCTGAAATCGGCCCCCATCTGCCCTCGCCGTCGCACGGGGCGCACCGCAGCGCCGGGACCCGCCCCGTATACTTTCCTGTTTTGCATCCAAGTTTCACAGCAATGCCGATCTACGCCTACCGTTGCACCGCCTGCGGCCACGCCAAGGACGTGTTGCAGAAACTGTCCGACCCGGTGCTGACCACCTGCCCAGCCTGCGGCGCCGAGGCCTTCGCCAAGCAGCTGACCGCCGCGGGCTTCCAGCTCAAGGGCTCGGGCTGGTACGTGACCGACTTCAAGGGCGGCGGCAGCACCAGCAGCGCGCCGGCCCCGAGCGGCGACGGCGCCACAGCCCCGGCCCCGGCTCCAGCCGCCGCTGCCCCGGCAGCCGCACCGGCTCCCGCCGCCGGCTGCGGTGGCTCCTGCGCCTGCCATTGACGATTTCGACGTGAAAAAATACATCGTCGCCGGCCTGCTGGTCTGGCTGCCGCTGGCCATCACGATCTGGGTGCTCGCCTGGATCCTGGGGGTGCTCGACGGCGTGTTCCAGGCCCTGCTGGCGGCGGCCGGCGCGGTGCTGCCCGAAAGTGCGCAGCACGCGCTGGACACGCTGGCGCACATCCCTGGGCTGGGTGTGGTGCTGCTGGTCGTGCTGATGCTGCTGACCGGGATGTTCGTCGCGAACTTCGTCGGCCAGTGGTGGATCCACCAGTGGGACCGCCTGCTCACGCACATCCCGATCGTCAAGTCGATCTACAGCTCGGTCAAGCAGGTCTCGGACACGCTGTTTTCCAGCAGCGGCCAGGCCTTTCGTGAGGCGGTGCTGGTGCAGTACCCCCGGGAAGGGTCTTGGACGATCGCCTTCGTCACCGGCCGCCCCGGCGGCGAGGTGGCCAGCCACCTGCACGGCGACTACCTGAGCCTGTACGTACCGACGACGCCCAACCCCACCTCGGGCTTCTTCCTGATGGCGCCGCGCGCCGACGTCAAGCCGCTGGCGATGAGCGTCGACGAGGCGCTGAAGTACATCATCTCGATGGGCGTCGTCTCACCCGGGGTGAATGGCCACAACGGCAACGGCATCGCCGTTCCCGCAGCCCCACGACATTGACCGGGTCGGCCGCCGGGCCCACCCCCGCTCCCCGATACAGAACGAGCGACAACGGAGAACCTCCATGCGCAGCAGCTATGCCGGCCTCGTCAGCGAACAGCTGATGGGCCAGACCGTCACCCTGATGGGTTGGGCCCACCGTCGCCGCGACCACGGCGGCGTGATCTTCATCGACCTGCGTGACCGCGAGGGCGTGGTGCAGATCGTCTGCGACCCGGACCGCCCGGAGATGTTCAAGACGGCCGAGGGCGTGCGCAACGAGTTCTGCCTGAAGATCGTCGGCGTTGTGCGTGCACGCCCCGAGGGCACCCAGAACGCCAACCTGGTGAGCGGCAAGGTCGAGGTGCTCTGCCATGAGCTGGAGGTGCTCAACCCCAGCGTGACGCCACCCTTCCAGCTCGACGACGAGAACCTGTCGGAGACCACCCGCCTGACGCACCGCGTGCTGGACCTGCGCCGCCCCGCGATGCAGAAGAACCTGATGCTGCGCTACCGCGTGGCGATGGAGGTGCGCAAGTTCCTGGACGAGCAGGGCTTCATCGACGTCGAGACGCCGATGCTGACCAAGTCCACGCCCGAAGGTGCGCGCGACTACCTCGTGCCCAGCCGCGTGCACGACGGCCACTTCTTCGCGCTGCCGCAGTCGCCCCAGTTGTTCAAGCAGCTGCTGATGGTCGCGGGCTTCGACCGCTACTACCAGATCACCAAGTGCTTCCGCGACGAGGACCTGCGCGCCGACCGCCAGCCCGAGTTCACGCAGATCGACATCGAGACCAGCTTCCTCGGCGAGCAGGAGATCCGCTCGATGTTCGAGGGCATGATCCGCCACGTCTTCCGCAAGACGATGGCCGTCGAGCTGGGCGACTACCCGGTGATGCCCTACAGCGAGGCGATGCACCGCTTCGGCTCGGACAAGCCCGACCTGCGCGTCAAGCTTGAGTTCACCGAGCTGACCGACGTGATGGGCACGGTGGACTTCAAGGTCTTCTCCGGCCCGGCCACCACCCCGGGCGGGCGCGTCGTGGCGCTGCGCGTGCCGGGCGGTGCGGCGATGAGCCGCGGCGAGATCGACGGCTACACCGAGTTCGTCAAGATCTACGGCGCCAAGGGCCTGGCCTGGATCAAGGTCAACGACGTGAGCAAGGGCCGGGATGGCCTGCAGAGCCCGATCGTCAAGAACCTGCACGACCAGTCGATCGCCGACATCCTGGCGCGCACCGGCGCGCAGAGCGGCGACCTGCTGTTCTTCGGCGCCGACAAGGCCAAGGTGGTGAACGACTCGATCGGCGCGCTGCGCCTGAAGGTCGGCCACAGCGACTTCGGCAAGAAGAACGGCTTGTTCGAGGACCGCTGGGCACCGCTGTGGGTGGTGGACTTCCCGATGTTCGAGTACGACGAGGACGAGCAGCGCTGGAACGCCTGCCACCACCCGTTCACGAGTCCGAAGGACGGCCACGAGAACCTGATGGACACCGACCCGGGCGCCTGCGTGGCCAAGGCCTACGACATGGTGCTCAACGGCTGGGAACTGGGCGGCGGCTCGGTGCGGATCCACCGCGCCGACGTGCAGGCCAAGGTCTTCGCCGCGCTGAACATCTCGCCGGAAGACCAGCGCGTGAAGTTCGGCTTCCTGCTCGACGCGCTGCAGTACGGCGCGCCGCCGCACGGCGGCCTGGCCTTCGGCCTGGACCGCCTGGTCACGCTGATGACCAAGGCCGAGTCGATCCGCGACGTGATCGCCTTCCCGAAGACCCAGCGCGCCCAGTGCCTGCTGACCGGCGCCCCGAGCCTGGTCGACGAGAAGCAGCTGCGTGAACTGCACATCCGCCTGCGCAACGCCCAGGCCGCCGCGGCACCCGCCAAGGCCTGATCGGACCCTCCGACGCAGCGACGAGCCGGCCCGCGTGGCCGGCTTTTTCATGGGCCCACGAAACCGGGCTCAGCCGGGGCGAGGCGCCCAGAATCCGCCTTGATCTGCCGCATCACGCACCGGCGCCCTTGCGGCGACGCTGGCGGCATGACCCTCGCACAGGATCTGTGGGCGCCACTGCGCCCGACCTCGTTGGCCTTGACCGGGCTGGCCGCCCTGCTCGGCAGCCAGGTCGCCCGCGCCTGTGGCTGTGGTGCGGATGGGCTCGCTGCGGTGGCGGCCATCGCCCTCGCGCTGGGCGGCCACCTCGTCGTGCAGTGGCGCAGCGTGCTGCCCCTCGGCAAGGCCCGGGATGTGGCCGACGTCGCCGGCTGGGCCGTGATCGGCGGCGGCATCCTGCTCGCCGCTCGCAGCGGTCCCGGCCTGGTCGGGGTGGGCGTTGCGATGCTCGCGCTGAGCGCCTGGGCGTCGCACCGGCCCGCCGCCGATTCGACCGAAGCCGCCGCGGTTCCACCCCGTCGTCCGGGGTTGCCGCTGGCCGTCGGGCTGTGTGCCGGGCTGGCGGTGATCGCGGTGGACCAGGCCCAGCGCCATGCGTTGAGCGCGATGGCGGCCGTCGTCGCCGGTGGACCGGCGTGGCTGCTGGCGGCCGCAGCGGCCACGGCCCAGGCGGCGCAGCGGAGGCAGCCTGCGATCGCGCCCTGGGCCTTTGGCCTGATCGGCCACGGCTGGGTGGCGGCCTGGTGGCTGGCGCAGTGGCTGCCGACGCAGGCCTGGTGGGCCCTCG
>DAOLLE010000280.1:0-4989 GCA_035331205.1 Burkholderiaceae bacterium | reverse complement strand
CCCTCGTCGGTGGACTTGCGGGTGTAGATCGCGCAGCGCTTCCTGGGCGCAAGCGTCGGTGGCGCAGGTGCGGTGCGATGGGATTTCATGCGACCTCCTTCTTCTTGGTCTTGAGGCCGAAGAACAGAGGGCCGGACCACGGGCACCCGGTGATGACCTTGGCCACCGCCGTGAGGCTCGTGAAGCGCTGGCCACGGTATTCGAAGTCGCGCATGCCACGCACCAGCACCTGGTGCTCGACGTCGTCGTAGACGCGCGTGAGGATCGTGCCGGGCAGCAGGCGATCGGCTTCGCGGCGCAACCGGGGCGGCAGGATGCCGGTCTCGCCGATCTCCTCCAGCTTGCGACGCACTGATCCCTTCAGGCCGCCGAAGGCGCGCTCCTGGATCTTGTACGCGAGGCGGGTTTCGAGCCACGTCCGGTGATGGTGATTCGGGCGCTCGTCGAAGTGCTCGTCCCACAGTGCCCAGAGGCTGTCCATGGGTAGGTGGGGGATCTGGGCGACGCGGGCCGCCACGCTGGCGGCGTCTACCTGGGGTGCGTGTGTCTTCATGTGCGAACTCCTTCTTTTGGATAGGGGTTCGCATTCACGCGCTGGTTGGCAGTAAAGCCAAGGCCAACTGCGTCTTTCTCGTCCGAAGTGGTCGAGTGATCGGACGCGGAGTCCTTGTCGCGCAGGCGCAGGAGCGCCACGGCGAGCAGGTCAGCGACTTCCTCGTGGGGGTGGCGCGGCCAATCGGCGTTCGCGCAGGAGATGTGTTCGTCGTTGTGCATGGCTAGCTTTCATGTGGAAAACGCTGCTCATGCTAGAAACGAAGGGCACTTCGCGTAACGTGTTTTGGCGGAAACCAGCGCGCTGGGGCGCTCGCCCCCGAAGGCGTTGTTCAGGCTCAAGCACAGTCGCAGGCGTGGCCTCTAAGCCGAATGCACTGAGTTCAGGTGCCCCTTGGCAATCTTCTTCGCGCCTGTCGTTCCTCGCGCGGCCTGATCCAAGCCTGAGAGGATGCCGCACTGGTCCGCCGCCCTCGCTTCGCCGCAGCGCTCGCGAAGTTCCTTCAGGTGCCGCTCAAGCGTTCGAAGTTCGCGGATGCGCGTGGAAACGTGGCCGATGTGCTGGTCCAACAGCGCGTTGACATCGCCGCAATCGCCGTCCGGCGCGTCCTTGAAGCGCAGCAGCACTCGCACCTCGTCGAGCGACATGTCCAGGCTGCGGCAGTGGCGGATGAACTGAAGGCGTTCCAGGTGCTTGGCCTCGTACATTCGGAAGTTGCCCTGGGTGCGCCCAGGTGATGGCAGCAGTCCTTCGCGCTCGTAATAGCGGATGGTCTCGATGGCCGTAGCGGATGCCGTTGCCAGTTCGCCGATTTTCATGTGCAACTCCATAGGACGCTGAGGCGCTGAATGTTGGGGCTTGACTCTGTAGTGGCTACAGGTTTTCTAATGGTACTGTGAACAAGAAAGCCCTACCCGATGTCAAGCGCCCAACCCGTCAATACCGAATCGACTGACACCTGCGGCAACTGCTGCGGGTCGAGTTGCGACTCCGAGAAGAACCAGCCCCATTTACCCATCGATGTCTTGCTGCTGCGCGTCCCCTCGATGGATTGCCCGAATGAGGAGCGGCCCATCCGCGCGGCATTGGAGCGCATCCCTGGGGTTACGGGGATGTCATTCGACCTGCCCGGGCGCTCCCTTGCCGTCGAGGCCCCCGAGGCCGTCTGGAACGAAGTCATCGCGGCCGTGAATGGTCTGGGGTTCGCGACCGAACCGAGCACCCCGAAGACGACCGAACAACAGGCACCTGATCATGCCCCGTTGGATGCCTGTGGGAGTGACGCCTGCACCGCGCCGATTTCGCTGCAGCGGGCTGCTGCGCAAGGAGGGGCGCTGCTCCTTCGCATTCCGCAGATGGATTGCCCAACCGAAGAAGGGCAGATTCGGAGGGCGCTGGAGCGCTTTACCGATGTCCATCGACTCACCTTCGACTTGCCCGGACGTTCGCTTGCAGTGGATGCACCGGCTGCGTCGCGAGAGGCGGTCATCGCGGCCATCCATGCGGCCGGCTTCCAGACCGAGACACTATCGGCACCTCCTGCGGCAGAGGACACCGCTAGGTCCCAGCGCGGCGAGCTGATTCGGCTCGCGGCGGCGCTGACAGTCGCCGTGGCGGCCGAGCTGGTGGCCTTCGTTGCGCCTGAGACCCTGGCCTGGAAGGTTTTCGGTATGGCCTTTGCCCTGGGCGCCATTGCCCTGTCCGGCACGTCGGTGTTCCGCAAGGGGCTGGCTTCGCTGCGGCGAGGTCAGCTCAACATGAATACCCTGATGAGCGTGGCCGTGACCGGTGCGTTTCTCATCGGTCAGTGGCCGGAGGCGGCGATGGTTATGGCGCTGTACGCCCTGGCAGAGGTCATTGAAGCACGGGCGGCAGACCGGGCGCGCAACGCAATCGCGGGCTTACTGGCGCTGTCGCCTCCGCAGGCAGAAATGCGCCAGGCCAACGGATCCTGGGTGCTGGTAGAGGCCAGACAGGTTGCCGTCGGCGCCGTGGTTCGCGTCAAACCGGGTGAGCGTTTCGCCCTCGATGGCCGCGTCGTCGTGGGGCATAGCGCGGTGGATCAGTCGCCCGTTACAGGCGAGAGCATCCCCGTCGACAAGGGGCCCGGCGACGAGGTCTTCGCAGGCACCATCAATCAGAGCGGCTCGCTCGAATTCGAGGTCACCAAGCCGGCGAGCGACACGGTGCTTGCCCGCATCATCCACGCAGTCGAGGAAGCCCAGGGCAAACGCGCTCCAACGCAGCGCTTCGTGGACCGCTTTGCGGCGGTTTATACGCCGGCGGTATTCATCCTCGCGCTGGGTGTCGCCGTCGGCGCGCCGCTGCTGCTGGGTTGGGCTTGGTTGGACGCCGTCTACAAAGCGCTGGTGTTGCTGGTCATCGGTTGCCCCTGCGCGCTGGTCATCTCTACGCCGGTGACAGTGGTCAGCGGGCTGTCTGCGGCGGCGCGCCGGGGCATTCTCATCAAGGGCGGCGTCTACCTCGAGGATGCGCGCAAGCTGAAGGTGATCGCGCTGGACAAGACCGGCACCATCACCGAAGGTAAGCCCAAACTTGTCGCGCAGCGGGTGCTGCCCCAGGCTTTGCCGGAACAGCAGGTTCTGCGCATCGCCCACAGCCTGGCGGCGCGGTCGGACCATCCGGTTTCCCTCGCCATCGCCACCGGGCTCGACGGCGAACCACTTCAGGTTGATCGTTTCGGCGCCGATCTCGGTCGCGGGGTGCACGGCCGCATCAATGGGCGCGACTACATCCTGGGCAACCACCGGTGGATCGAGGACCGCAAGCAGTGTTCTGCGGTGCTCGAAGCACTCATGGGCGAACAGGAGGCGCAGGGACGCACGGTCACCTTGCTGGCCGACTCGGACGGTGTGCTGGCGCTCTTCGCCGTGGCCGACACGACGAAGGAGAGCAGCAGGCAGGCTATCGCCGAGCTGTTGGCCATGGGCATCACGCCGGTGATGCTGACGGGTGACAACGCGGCCACCGCGAAGGCGATTGCGGCCCAAGTGGGCATCTCGGACGTTCGCGCCAGCTTGCTACCTGAGGACAAGGCCCAGGCCATTCGGGCGCTGGCCGAAGGCGGCCGGGCAGTGGCAATGGTGGCCGACGGGGTCAATGACGGCCCTGCGCTGGCCGCCGCTTCTCAGGGCTACGCCATGGGGGCGGCCGGATCGGACACCGCCATGGAGGCGGCGGACGTGCTCATCATGAACGACGATCTGCGGCGCGTTCCCGAAACGATTCGGTTGTCGCAGCGGACCCACGGCGTGTTGTGGCAGAACATCGCGCTGGCCCTGGGCATCAAGGCAGTGTTCCTGCTGCTGGCTGTGTTCGGTAGCGCAACTATGTGGATGGCAGTCTTCGCCGACATGGGGGCGAGTCTGCTGGTTGTGTTCAACGGCTTACGACTGCTGACTGCGGGTCGTCAGCGGTAGGCCAAAACGCGCTTTACGCAGCGCTTTCGGGCCCTCGACCGCGCCGCAACCGCCGCAGAGCAACCTCCGGTGACAGCCGATTCCGGCCGAATGCAACCGCACAGAAGTCATGAACAGAGAGCAAGGCGATAGAGCCTGCCAGCTACCGAACCGGCAACTGACCGCTCGAGACGAACTGATCGAAGCTGTCAGTGGTTTCCTCGTCGTGCCACGACCGGTCCCATGATCGCGGCTCAGCGCTTTCGAGCAAGAGCAGCGTGAGGACACGATCACGCGCGCCGTAGCTGTGTTTGAACTCGCGCAGTTTCATGTGCGAAGCTTCTTCGGCACACCACATCGCGGCAGACATCTCCGCGCCATCCCACTCCTGGTCGACGCCGGCATCAGCGGCGAGGGTGCCGGGCGGAGGTTCCGCAGGATCGCCATTGCGGCGGATGCGCGCCCGCGTTCTGACGGCACTGCTGCTGCGCCACTCGTACTTCACGAAGCCGTTGTCCCAGTACACCAGGATGGCCCGCTGCGGCGTGAACTTGATGAAGCGAATGCACAGCGCCTCGAAGGACACCTCGAAGCGCTTCGCGATGGCACTGAGGACGTGCAGGTCGATCTGCTGATCGGAGATCCACTCGCGCAGTAGATCGCCGGGCATCAGCAGGTTGCTGGCGAAATCGTCGGCCTCGCGCTCGATGGTTCGGATGGTGTCCGCCCCGGAATAGACGCTTTCCTTGTCGCAACTGAAGCTGGGCCGCTGGCTGCGATGCAGGATGAAGTGGCCCAACTCATGGGCGATCGTGAAACGCCGGCGCTCGGAGCTGGCCTTGCCGTTATAGAAGATCCCCCACTCGGCGGCGTCCTTCGGGTTGCGCACCAGCATGCCTTCGCAACTGTCGATGGCGAGCAACGTCGGGGCTTTGATCTCGCGGACGCCCGTGCCGTAGGGCGTGCCAGGCAGCATCTGCCGAACGATCTCCAGATCGATGGCGTCCGGCACGCCAC
>DAOLLE010000279.1:0-5004 GCA_035331205.1 Burkholderiaceae bacterium | reverse complement strand
CTGGTCAACATCGGCGTGCGGCCGATCATCTGGCACCTGATGCGCTACTACGCGCACTTCGGCCACCGGGATTTCATCCTCGCGCTGGGCTACCGCGGCGACATGATCCGCGAGTACTTCCTGAACTACAACGAGGCGCTGTCCAACGACTTCGTGCTCAGCAATGGCGGGCGCACCGTCAGCCTGATCAAGAGCGACATCGAGGACTGGCGCATCACCTTCGTCGACACCGGCCTGCACGCCAACATCGGCCAGCGGCTGCTGCGGGTTCGCAAGTACCTGGGCGAGGACGAGGAGTTCCTGGCCAACTACGCCGACGCGCTGTCCGACCAGCCGCTGGACGAGCACCTGGCCGAGTTCCGCCGCACTGGCGCGGTGGCCAGCTTCATGTCGGTGCCCTCGCCGCAGAGCTTCCACGCGCTGCACGGCGACGACGGCGGGCTGGTGACTTCCTTCGGCCCGATGACGGACGCAGGCTTCTGGATCAACGCCGGCTTCTTCTGCCTGAGGCGCGAGATCTTCGACCACATCGAGGAGGGCGACGAGCTGGTCGAGCAGCCCTTCCAGCGCCTGATCGCGCAGCGCCAGCTGGGCGTGTACCGCTACCGCGGCTTCTGGCAGGCGATGGACACCTTCAAGGACAAGATCGGCTTCGACCGCATGGAAGGCCGCGGCGACTGCCCCTGGATGGTCTGGAAGCGCGAGGACGGCGCCACCGAGCCGACCACCATCATCGAGGAGGCCAGCCACTCGGTGACCCACCTCGACACGGTACGCCGCCGGGCGTGAGGGCTCGATGCTGCCATTGACCCTGGGGCGCACCGGCCCGCTGAAACTGCTCTGCCTCGGTGCGCACAGCGACGACCTGGAGATCGGCTGCGGCGGCACGCTGCTGCGCTGGCTGGCCGAGTACGCGCCGGTCGAGGTGACCTGGGTGGTGCTGAGTGCGCCGGGCGAGCGTGCCGGCGAGGCCCGGCGCAGCGCCCAGGCGCTGCTGCGTGCGGCTGCGCGGCGCGAGATCGTCCTGGGCGACTTCCGCGATGCGCACTTCCCGGTCGAGTACGAGCGGCTCAAGGCCTTCTTCCGCGAGCTGGCGCAGCGCGTGCAGCCGGACGTGGTCCTGACCCACCGGCTGGAGGACCGCCACCAGGACCACCGCACCGTCGCCGAACTGAGCTGGCAGACCTGGCGCAACGCGCTCATGTTCGAGTACGAAATACCGAAATACGAGGCTGACCTCGGCCAACCGAATGCCTATGTGCCGCTGCCGGGGCCGATCGCCGCCCGGAAGGTGCGCCATCTGCTGAAGCACTTCGGCAGCCAGCGGTCGAAGGACTGGTTCAGCGCATCGACCTTCGAGGGCCTGATGGCGCTGCGCGGCATCGAGTGCCGGGCCGAGAGCGGCCGGGCCGAAGGCCTGTACCTGCGCAAGGCGGTGTTCTAGAGCGGGCGCAACGCGCAGCGCGCGCTGCCGACGGCCCGAACCGCCCGCCGCGCCACCCCAGGAGCCCCCATCGCGATGACCGCCGCGCTGCCCACCTCCGATTTCGCCCGCCAGATGCAGCGGCGCGCCCACGCCCTGATCCCCGGCGGCGCGCACACCTACGCGAAGGGCGATGATCAATTCCCGGCCAACGCCCCGCCCTTCATCGTGCGCGGTTCGGGCTGCCATGTCTGGGACCTGGACGGGCGCGAGTTCATCGAGTACGGCATGGGCCTGCGCGCGGTGACGCTGGGCCACGCCTTCGCGCCGGTGGTCGAGGCGGCGATGCGCCAGCTGCCGCACGGCATCAACTTCACCCGCCCCGCCCCGATCGAGCTGGAGGCCGCTGAGCTGCTGCACAGCCTGGTGCCCGGCGCCGAGATGGTCAAGTTTTGCAAGGACGGTTCGCACGCGGTGGACGGCGCGATCCGCCTGGCGCGCGCGGCCACGGGGCGGGACCTGGTGGCCATCTGCGGGGACCACCCGTTCTTTTCCACCGGCGACTGGTTCATCGGCACCGGGGAGATGGGCGCGGGCATCCCGCCGGAGGTGCCCCGTCTGGTGCTGAAGTTCGACTACAACGACCGCGCCGGCCTGCAGGCGCTGTTCGACGCCCACCCGGGGCGCATCGCCTGCGTGCTGATGGAAGCCGCGCGCATCGACGAGCCCGAGGGCGACTACCTGCACTGGGTAAAGGAAACCGCCCACGCGCAGGGCGCGCTGCTGGTCTTCGACGAGATGATCACCGGCTTTCGCTGGCACACCGGCGGCGCGCAGGCGCTCTACGGCGTCACGCCCGACCTGGCCACCTTCGGCAAGGCCCTGGCCAACGGCTTCTCGGTCTCGGCGCTGACCGGCCGGCGCGAGTTCATGCGCCTGGGCGGCATCGACCACGACCGCGAGCGCGTCTTCCTGCTGTCGACCACGCACGGCGCGCAGACGCACGAACTGGCCGCGGCGATCGCGACGATGCGCTTCTACCGCGACCACCCGGTGATCGAGACGCTGCACGCGCGCGGGCGCCGGCTGCGCGAGGGCATCGCGCAGGTCGCCGCCGCCGCGAGCCTGAGCGCCCAGATCGGCGTGGTCAGCCGCGATTGCAACCTGCTCTTCTACACCCGCGACGCCGCCGGCCAGCCCAGCCAACCGCTGCGCACGCTGTTCATGCAGGAGCTGATCCGCCACGGCATCCTGGCGCCCTCCTTCGTGGTCAGCTGGTCGCACAGCGAGGCGGACATCGACCGCACGATCGAGGCGGTGGCGCGGGCGCTGCCGGTCTACCGCCAGGCCTTGGATGCCAACAGCGTGGACGGTCTGCTGGACGGCCCCTCGGTGAAACCGGTCTTTCGGCGGTTTGCGTAATATTATGTGACTTTGATCACAACCCGTTCGCCATGTCCCGGCGAACCGGAGCATGCCGCCACTGTCCCCGCCCCGGTCTCCAACGCCGTTCGATTCAACCGCCGCCACACTGCAGCGCCTCGCCCTGGTCTCGGGCGGCTCGCGCGGATTGGGCGCGGCGCTGTGTGACGCTCTGGAGCTGCGCGGCTTTCACGTCGTCGAGTTCTCCCGCTCGGCACCCAGGCCCGAGTCGGTGCGCATCGACCTGGCCGACCCGATCGCCTGCGCACCGGCTGTGGCGGGTCTGCTCGCCACCATCGATCCGCTGTCGCTGGCCGAGCTGCTGGTGATCAACTGCGCCGGCACGATCGAGCCGATCGGCCCGATCTGGCGCAAGAGCGCCGGGCAGATCGGCACCAACCTGGCGATCAACCTCGTGGGCCCGCTGACCTGGCTGGCCGCGCTGCTGGCGCATTTTCAGGACAGCCCGGCGCGCAAGGTGCTGGCACAGATCGGCAGCGGCGCTGCGCGGCGCGCGCACCCGGGGCTGTCGCTCTACGGCGCCGCCAAGGCCGGCATGGAGCAGTTCCTTCAGGTGCTCGCATTGGAACAAAGTGTCCTGCCGCACCCCTTCACGGTGACCAGCATCGACCCTGGCGCCATCGACACCGAGATGCAGGCCCGCCTGCGCAGCGCTCCCGAGGCCGACCTGCCGCAGCGCGACGACTTCGCCGCCCGCCAACTGAGCGGCCAACTGTCGGCACCCAAGGCGGTGGCCGAGGCGATCGCAGCGTACCTGCTCGCGGCAGACCTGGCCTGCGGCTCGCATTGGCGCGTCCCGCGGAGGCCGCCCGTCGGGACGGCAGCGCCGACTCGGGCCGCTTGAGCGCCGCGCACCGGCCGCGCGCGGCGACAATTGCCTTTTCCCGCCCCAGGGTCCGACCCCCGATGCGCATCCAACTCCTGCTCGGCGCTGTGGCCGCCGGCCTCGCCTTCATGATCTGGTCCAGCGACACGATCACCCTGCAGGGCGAACGCACGATCTATACCCTCACCTGCGAGGGCGGGCAATGGCAGGCCGACCAGAGCTGCAGTGGCCGCGTGCGCGCGGGGGACCGTTACCGCTACCGCGCGCTGCGCGCGCACCGCGAGGTGCTGTTCTGGCGCGTCGGGGTGAGTGAGCCCTCCCGCCGGCTGACCAACTGCGACATCGAGGACGGTCGCACCTGGCGCTGCCCGGCAGGCCCGGACGCCAGCCACAGCGTCACGCTGCAGCTCGACCACGGCGATGCCCTGCCCGGCCCCGCCGGCCAGACCCTGCCGCTGCACGCCACGACGAAGTGGCACTGGTGGTGGACGAAGCTGTGATGCCGCGCCGACAGGCATAACCTTGGCCGGCGCGCAGGCCTGTCCGACCGTCAGCCCGGCGCCTTGGCCGCCAGGCCGAGCCGCTCGACCACGCGGCGCTCGGCCGCGTAGGTGTCGCGCATCGAGCGGCCGTAGTCATCGGCACCGAGGTAGGCCGGCTCCTGGTCGTACTTGGCCAGCTCGGCGATGTGCGCCGGGTCGAACAGCGCGGTCTTGAAGGCGTCGTGCAGCACCTTGACCACCGCGCTCGGCGTGCCGCGCGGGGCCGCCAGGCCGTAGGGCGAGGTCGCGACGATGCCGTGGCCCAGCTCCTTCAAGGTCGGCACCTGCGGCCAGCGCTTGGTGCGGTGCTCGCCGAAGGTGACCAGCAGGCGCAGCTTGCCGCCGTCGACGAAGGGGGCGAAGCCGTTGGAGTTCACGCCCACCATCACCTGGCCGGAGCTGACCGCGATCATCTGCTCGGCGGTGCCCTTGTAGGGCACGTGGGTGTAGCTCAGGCCGCGCTTGTCGAAGAGCTCGTCCATCACCAGATGCGGTGTGGTGCCCACGCCGTTGGTGGCCACCGTCAGCTCGCCCGGGTGGGCCTTGGCAAAGGCAAACAGGTCGTCGAGACTGCGCAGCGAACTGGCCGCCGGCACGACGATGCCGAAGGTGACGCCGGTGAGCTGGATGATCGGCGTGGTGTCGCGGATCGGGTCCCAGAGCACCTTCTGCACGTGCGGCGCACGGAACACCGGCTGCGGAATCTGCGCGATGGTGTAGCCGTCCGGCGCGGCCTGCTGCAGCACCGGCATGGCCAGGGTGCCGCCGGC
>DAOLLE010000278.1:1951-5016 GCA_035331205.1 Burkholderiaceae bacterium | reverse complement strand
AGGACACCGCCGGCCCGGCCGTCAACCCGCTGATCAAGATCATCAACATCGTGGCGCTGCTGATCGTCCCGCTGCTGCCCGCCGGCACCGCCAAGGCGCCCGCGGCAGCCGAGCACGCCCCGGCCGCGGTGTCGGCACCCGCTCCGGCGGCGGCTGCGGCGGACGGCGCCTCGATCAAGGTCGAGAACGGCGTGGTGAAGTTCTACTTCGCCGCCGCCAAGGCCGAGATCGCCGCCGGCGCCGACAAGGCGCTGGTCGACGTGATCAAGGGCGTTGCCGAAGGCAAGAAGGCCGTCATCAGCGGCTACACCGATGCCAGCGGCGATCCGGCCAAGAACGAGGAGCTGGCCAAGCAGCGTGCATTCGCGGTGCGCGACGCGCTCAAGTCCCTCGGCGTGGCCGAGGACAAGGTCGAGCTGAAGAAGCCCGAGCAGCTCACCGGCAGCGGCGACGCCGCCGAAGCCCGCCGGGTGGAGGTGACGCTGCAGTAAGTCGACGCCTCGGCTTCCTGTCCACCGAAACCGCCGGACCCCCGGCGGTTTTTCGTTTCCGTACCGCGCTGCGGCGCGGACGATTCCAGCCGAATGGCCGCGAATACGCCCGCCACGACCGGCTTCTTTCAGCCATCACCGCCGCAGCCGCCCGATAGAGTGACCACTCAGGAGCACTCAGGGCCACACAGATGCTGACGCGCAACATCGATCGGGAACTCGACCAGGCCCTCACCGCTGGGCCGGCGGGCACCATCACCATTCCCCCCTGCCCCGACCTGCTGACCCGCTTGCAGGCGGTGATGCGCGAGGCCGATCCGGATTGGGACGTCGTCTGCGCGATCGCGGGCAGCGACGTGGCGATGGCAGCCTCGCTGGTGCGCGCCGCCAACAGCCCGATCTACGCGCGCCGCAGCGCCGTCAGCAGCGTCAACCAGGCCATGTCGCTGCTGGGCCTGAAGGCCACCGCCGCGCAACTGATGCAGTTCCTGACGGTGCGCGCGCTGCCGGTCAACCACCCGGCGCTGCAGAACTTCTGGCAGGGCTCGAGTCGGCGCGCGCTGGCGGCGGGCTTCGTGGCCCGCCAACTCTATGGCGTGCCGCCGGACCTGGCACACACCTTCGGGCTGTTCTGCGACGTAGGGATCCCGGTGCTGCTGCAGGGCCTGCGCGGCTACGGCGGCACCCTGGCCGAGGCCCACGCCCGCCGCGACCGCAGCTTCACCGGCACCGAACAGGCCAACCACCGCACCGACCACACCATCGTCGGCGCACTCGTGGCGCGCGCCTGGCGGCTGCCCGAGCCGCTCAAGCTCGCAATCCGCCTGCACCACGACCCCGAAGTGCTGCACGACGGCGGCATCGAGCCGGCGGTGCGCACGCTGATCGCCGCCGTGCTGGTCGCCGACCACCTGGTGGCCCGCCACGAGGGCCAGCCCGACACGCAGGAGTGGCAGCAGCGTGGCGACGCCTGCCTGGCCTACCTGCAGGTGCGCGAGGACGAGCTCACGCTTTGGCTGGACGATCTGGGGCCGGCCCTGTTGCACGTGGTTTGATCCCGACGGTCGCGCCCTGCCCCCATCGGGCGCGGGCCCCGTCCTGACCACGGGCCCACCCAGCCGCTCCAATCTGGAGCAATTCAGCCCGCCCGATCGCGAAAAATCGGCAATTTCGGCACGAAGACCGCCGCATGGCCCGGGCTGGCCCCAGTTGATCGGGCGCAATTCTCGCTGCATTCTGCGCAGCCAGGTGGCCTTGGCACTACAATGCTGCACTGCAACATCGTTGCTGGCGACGGCATCCCAGCGCCCGACGCCCACCCCCTGCCCGAGGATCCGAGATGCTCTACCAGCTCTATGAAACCCAGCGCGCGATGCTGAGCCCCTTCGCGGAGTTCGCCAGCGCCTCGTCGAAGCTCTACAGCCACCCGCTGTCGCCCTTCGCCCACGCCGTCGGCTCGCAGCGCATGGCCGCGGGCTTCGACCTGCTGCATCGCCTGACCAAGGAATACGAAAAGCCGCCCTTCGGCATCACGTCGGTGAACATCGGCGGCGTCGAGGTCGCGGTGCAGGAGCAGGTCGCCGAAGCGCGGCCGTTCTGCCGGCTGCTGCGTTTCAAGCGCTACACCGACAACGCCCAGGCCCTGGAGCGCATGCGCTCGCAGCCCTCGGTGCTCGTGGTCGCCCCGCTGTCGGGTCACCACGCCACGCTGTTGCGTGACACGGTGCGTACGCTGCTGCAGGACCACAAGGTCTACATCACCGACTGGGTGGACGCGCGCATGGTGCCGCTCACCGACGGCGCCTTCCAC
Source organism: Burkholderiaceae bacterium (assembly GCA_035331205.1). GTDB lineage: Bacteria > Pseudomonadota > Gammaproteobacteria > Burkholderiales > Burkholderiaceae_C > Sphaerotilus. Next base: position 2,715 of record DAOLLE010000278.1, on the reverse strand, counting down.
CTGCACGACTACGTGCACTACGTGCAGGACTTCCTGCGCCTGATCGGCCCGGACGTCAACGTGATCTCGGTGTGCCAGCCGACCGTGCCGGTGCTGGCCGCTGTGTCGCTGATGGCCTCCAACGGCGAACCCACGCCGAAGGCGATGGTGATGATGGGCGGCCCGATCGACGCCCGCAAGAGCCCGACCGCGGTGAACGACCTGGCGATCAACCGCTCGCACGAGTGGTTCGAAAACAACGTCATCTACCGCGTGCCGCCGAACTTCCCCGGCGCCGGCCGCCGCGTCTACCCCGGCTTCATGCAGTACACCGGCTTCGTCGCGATGAACCCGGACCGCCACGTCAACTCGCACTGGGATTACTTCCTGGATCTGGTGCGCGGCGACGAGGAAAGCGCCGATGCGCACCGCTCCTTCTACGACGAGTACAACGCGGTGCTGGACATGCCCGCCGAGTACTACCTCGAGACGATCAAGACGGTGTTCCAGGACTTCGCGCTGGTCTACGGCACCTGGAAGGTATCGGGCGAGCTGGTGCGACCGCAGGACATCAAGACCACCGCGCTGCTGACCGTCGAGGGCGAGCTCGACGACATCGCCGGCATCGGCCAGACCCAGGCTGCCCACGGCCTGTGCTCGGGCATCCCGAAGGAGAAGCAGGAGCACTACTCGGTGCTGGGCGCCGGCCACTACGGCATCTTCTCCGGCCGCCGCTGGCGCGAGATGGCCTACCCGGTGGTGCGCGACTTCATCGCCAAGCACCA
>DAOLLE010000278.1:0-1851 GCA_035331205.1 Burkholderiaceae bacterium | reverse complement strand
GCCGCTGGCGCGAGATGGCCTACCCGGTGGTGCGCGACTTCATCGCCAAGCACCAGGGTTAAAAGGGACCCGCCCCCGCAGCGCCTGCGGCGACCCACGGCCGGGCTTGCAAGCCCGGCCGGCTCCTCAGGCGCTGAACAGCACGCAGGTGCTATTCAGTGTCCAGAGTCACCCCCCTCAAGGGGGCGCCGCCAGCGGACCGGCATAGCCGGATCCGCGGGGGCTGCTGAGTTATAGCCAGCCTCCTCCATCCCTCAGGCCGCCTTCGGGCGGCCTTTGTCATGCGGCCTCGTCAGGTTCCTCCCGCGGGGGTGGGCCGCCGCCAGCGAATCCAGGCCAGCGCGGCGGCCAGCAGCGCCAGTGGCAGCAGGCTGCCCAGGTTCATCGCCTGCCAGCCGCCGGTGGTGACCAGCGCGCCGGAGCCGAAGGACGTGAAGGTCATGGTCGCGTAGACGCAGAAGTCCACCGCCGCCTGCGCGGTGGTGCGCTCCTCGGGCCGGTAGGTCTCGGTGGCCAGCGTGGTGCCACCGAGGTAGAGGAAGTTCCAGCCCACGCCCAGCGTGATCAGTGCGGCCAGAAAGTGCATCAGGTCCACGCCCGACAGGGCAATGGCCACACAGACCGCGTTCAGGAGCAGACCGGCCACCAGCACCGGCCAGACACCCACGCGCTTGATCAGGCTGCCGGTGAAGAAGCTCGGCAGGTACATGCCGATGACGTGCCACTCCAGCACCAGCGCCGCAGCCGAGAAGGGGTGACCGCACTGCGCCATCGCGATCGGCGTGGCCGCCATCAGCAGGTTCATCACGCCGTAGCCCAGCGCGCAGGCCGCCACCGCGACAACGAACACCGGTTGGCGGACGATCTCGCGCAGCGGCCGCCCCACCTTCGCCGCCTCACCCGGCGGGGTCAGCGGTGGGAAGTGGATGAACTGCATCAGCGCCATCGCCAGCAGCGCCAGCGCCATCAGCGCGAGGTAGGCGCCGGCAAAGGGGCGCTCCAGCGCATTGCGGGTCACGCTGGCCAGATTCGGCCCCACCACCCCACCGAGAATGCCGCCGGCCAGCACCCAGGAGATCGCCTTCTCCTTGTACGACGGCGCCACCAGTTCGGCCGCCGCAAAGCGGTACAGCGACGCGTTGGCATTGAAGTAGCCGGCCACGACCACCGACGCGGTCAGCAGTGCAAAGCTGCCGATCTGCACCGCCAGCGCGCACAGTCCGGCGCTGATGAAGGCCACCAGCAGCCCGAGCTGGAAGCTGCGCCGCCGGCCCCAGGCCCGCTGCGTGCGCGCCACCAGCGGCGCGGCCAGCGCCCCGCCGGCCACATAGCCCGCCACCGGCAGCGTCGCCATCCAGGCCAGCGGCGCCATCTCCAGGCCGACCAGGCCATTGATCGCGATGAAGGTGACGTTGTTGGACAGGAACAGGCCCTGGCAGAGGGCAAGCAGCAGCAGGTGACGATTCATGGCGGGGACGGGGCAACGGCCGGCCAGTGTAGGGGCCGGGGTGTGCGATGCGCCACGGCGACAATCCCACCCCATGCAACCGCCGCTGTTCGATGCCCCCCTGCCGCCCGGTCACGCCGCCGCCCCCCTGCCACTGCCGGCCACGGAGGCGGTGCTGCAGGCGCTGGCCCTCGGCGGCGGGCTGCGCACGCGCACTTGGCTGCTGCAGTTCCTGACCACGCTGGGCGAGCCGCGCCCCGACGGCCGGCGCTACAGCGGGCCGGACGTGGCCGCCGCGCTGTCCGAGCTGGCCCGGCAGGGCTTGGTGGCGGAGGACCGCAGCACCCGCGCGGCCTGGGCGATCGCCGACGCTCAGCTCGCCCCGGCGCTGGCGCGTGCGCTGG
>DAOLLE010000277.1:0-5034 GCA_035331205.1 Burkholderiaceae bacterium | reverse complement strand
GAACGAGCTGTCGCGCCTGGCCGAGCGCGTGGGCGCGGACATCGAGGCGGTGCGTCTGGGCATCGGCAGCGACCCGCGCATCGGCACGCAGTTCCTCTACCCGGGCACCGGCTACGGCGGCAGCTGCTTCCCCAAGGACGTCAAGGCCCTGGCGCGCAGCAGCGCCGAGGTCGGCCTGCCGGCGGTGCTGCTCAACGCGGTCGAGCAGGTCAACGACGAGCAGAAGCTCGTGCTGGTCGACAAGATCGTGAAGGCCTACGGCGAGGACCTGAGCGGACGCACCTTCGCGATGTGGGGCCTGGCCTTCAAGCCCAACACCGACGACATGCGCGAGGCGCCCAGCCGGGTGATCATCGCCGAGCTGCTCAAGCGCGGCGCCAAGGTGCAGGCCTACGACCCCGTGGCGCGCGAGGAGGCCGAGCGGGTGATGGCGGGCTGGGCCGGCCTGAGCTTCACCGACCACCAGCAGCGGGCTCTACAGGGTGCCGACGCGCTGCTGATCGTCACCGAGTGGAAGGAGTTCCGCACGCCGGACTTCGAGGTGATGCGCGAGGCGCTGAAGGACCAGCGCGTCTTCGACGGTCGCAACCTCTACGAGCCGGCACTGATCCGCGGCTTCGGGCTCGAGTACCACGCAATCGGGCGGCCCTGAGGCCTGCGAACCCGGGACGGGGCCACCCATCCCGGGTGGCCGCTGGTGACGCTCCGGCCGCGTCAGCGCAGGAAGACCTGCGTGTAGCAGTTGATGCTGGTGTCGCTGTACGGATAGGTCAGTGTCGACAGCTCGTTGGACACCGTGCGGTGTTCCCAGTTGACGCTGCAGCCCAGTTCCAGGTTGCGCATCGCCTGGTAGGTCAGGCCCAGGTTGCCGGTCGTGGTGGTGTCGGTGCTGCTCTGCGAGACCCCGGTCAGCGTGGACGTCAAGGCGTTGTCGAGCGTGCGGCGGGCGTAGGCCACCGTCGTGTTCAGGCGGATCTTGGAGGTCGCCTCCCACTGCCCGCGCAGGCTGTAGACGTTACGGATGCGCGCATCGGTGGTGTCGGCCACCGGCAGCCCGAGGTCGCCATAGGCACCAACCACGCTGTCGCGGCTGAAGGTCAACCCCAGCGAGGTCTTGCCCGACGCCTTCCAGTTCCAGCCCAGCGAGCCGGTCCAGTAGTTGTAATCGCGCTGATAGACAACGCTGTGGTTCTCCCGGGTGCGGCTCAGGTGGGCGTCGAAGGTACTCGCCGCGCTGGCGCGCAGCGTCATGCCCAGCTCCAGGTCGTTGCGGGTCAGGTCGTCGGCCCGGGTCACGCTGTAGTCCGGATAGCGCGCGTCGGTGCGCCGCAGCATCAGGGTGGTCGACAGCATCGGCGAGGGCGCAAAGCGCAGTCCGCCGTTGAAGGAATGCTGGTCCAGATTCGCGTAGCGGTAGGACGCCGACGAGAAGCGCTTGCGATTGGCCGCCAGGCCACCTTCGAAGGTCCACATCGTCACCACGCCCAGCCGGGCCTGCGCCGAAAAGCCCGAGGTGCGCAGCAGGTTGCGCGAGGCATCGGCGTTCAGCGTGTCGCGGTACAGGCTCTGGCTGGCGTTGGCAGCGATCGTCCCGGACAGGCGCTCCAGGCTCTCCCAGTCCAGCTGTCCCTGCAGGCTGTAATTGGTGTGGTCGTAATCGCTGGTGCGGCTGTAGCGGTTCTGGTTGGCGCTCAGATCGGCCAGGAAGCGCCCGCGCCCGAGCGGCTGATCCACCCCCGCGCGCAGGCCAGCGCTGGTGATCGTGTCGCTGCTCTCGCTGCCCTCACGCGCGCGCTTGACGTTGCTGTCGTTGGTCACGCCCAGGCTGCCGCCCAGGTAGTAGGGGTTGCCCTCGGCCTGGGCGAAGCCCGCCAGCAGGGCCAGGGTCAGCGCGGTCAGCGGCGCCGGGCGCAGCATCGGAATCGTCGGCATCGGGGCGGTCCTTCGGATCGAAAAGGCGTTGAAATCGGGGCTTGACGCGGCGCGGCGCGTCGCGCATTCAAAACGCCTGGCGGTCGAACATCACCAGGCGCAGCGTTCGGGCGATGATGCGCAGATCCAGTCCGAGGGACCAGTTGCGCAGGTAGTCGATATCGTAGGCGACACGCCCCGCCATCTTTTCGATCACTTCGGTTTCCCCGCGAAAACCGTTCACTTGTGCCCAGCCTGTGATGCCCGGCTTGACCTTGTGGCGCACCATGTACGAACGGATGATCGGCCGGTACTGTTCGTTGTGCGCCACAGCATGCGGGCGCGGGCCGACCACGCTCATGCGCCCCTGCAGCACATTGAGGAACTGCGGCAGCTCATCGAGCGAGCTGCGGCGCAGGAAGGCGCCCACCCGCGTGATCCGGGGGTCGCCGCGCCGCGCCTGGCGCACCACCCGCCCGTCCTCCTGGGTGTGCATGCTGCGGAATTTGTAGACCACGATCTCGTCGCCATCCAGGCCGTTGCGACGCTGGCGAAAGATCACGGGCCCGGGCGAATCCAGGCGGATCGCCACGGCGATCGCCAGCATCAGGGGCGCCACCAGCAGCAGGATGAGGCTGGCCAGGACCAGGTCGCTGGCGCGCTTGATCAGCGCATTGATGCCGACGAAGGGGCTCTCGAGCAGGCTGACCACCGGAACACCGTCGAGGGTGCGGATGCGCCCCTGGATCACGCTGACGCCGAAGACATCGGGCACGTAGTAGATCGACACCGCCGAGTCCTGTAGCGCAGCGAGCAGCCGGGCAATGCGCGGCTGCGAACTCAGCGGCAGCGTGATGTAGACGTCCTTCACCCGGTGCGAGCGAATGCAGGCGCCGAGTTGGTCGAAGCGACCGATCACCTGCGCGGCGGTGGCGGGATGCAGGCGCTCCATCGCGCGGTCCTCGAGAAAGCCGACCACGTCGTGGCCGTAGGCGCGGCGTTCCCGCAGCGCCTTCGCCACCTTCGCACCCACCGGCCCCGCACCGAGGATCAGCGCCGGCCGGCGCGTATCGGGCTGGCTGGCCTGCACCCGCATCAACGCCCGCCCGCCCAGCACCAGCGCGAACTGCGCCAGCGGCGTGGCCAGCGCCCAGCCCAGCAGCACCGCCGGGTCGAAGTAGCGGAAGCTGTCGGTGGCGAAGCCGGCCAGCGCCAGGATGCCGAGCACGATGGCCCAGGCCGAGACGATGTCCACCGCCGCATCGAGCGGGCGCTCGAAGAAGCGGTTGGTCCCCGGAAAGACCAGCACCAGCAGCAGGATCGACAGCACCATCACCGCGCGGCCGACCGGCTCGCCCTGCCAGACGCTGGCGCCGAGCAGGCAGCCCACCGCAATCAGCGGCTCGCTGACCGCCGCGACGAAGACGGGAATGGACTGGGGCTCGGCCGCGTCCAGCCGCTGCGACGATCCGGGCCGGTTCATCGCAGGGCCGGCACCACGCCGAGAGGGGCGCTGTCGATGCGCCGGGCCAGCCCCTGCAGCCAGCCCGGCAGCGCCTCGGCCGGCAACGGCCGGGCGAAGAGGTAACCCTGCATCGTCTGGCAGCCCAGGCGGCTGAGCACCTCGCGCTGGCGTTCGTTCTCGACCCCTTCGGCAATCACCCGCAGCCGCAGCGACCGTGCCAGCGCGATGATGGCCGAGACCACCGCCCCGCTCTGCTCGGTCACGCCCAGGTCGTTGACGAAGGAGCGGTCGATCTTCACCTCGCTGATCGGCAATTGCGTCAGGTAGGCCAGCGAGGAGTAGCCGGTGCCGAAGTCGTCGATCGAAATGCCCACGCCGCTTTGCGTCAGCCGATGCAGCGCCGGGATGACCTCCTGCAGGTCCTTCATCAGCCCGGTTTCGGTGATCTCCAGGTCGATCGAGCGCAGCGACACGCCGTGCTGCTGCGCCGCGCGCTGGATGTGGTCGACCAAATCGGTGCGCTCGAAGGCCCGACTGGGCAAATTGATCGCCACGTTCAGGTCCAGCCCGGCCTGGTCGCGCCAGCTGCGGATCTGCCGCACCGCCTCACGGATGGCCCACTCGCTCATCGGCACGATCAGGCCGGTCTCCTCGGCCAGCGGGATGAAGTCCGAGGGCTGCACCAGCACGCCAGCGCGCCGCCAGCGCATCAGCGCCTCGACCCCGGTGACACGGTTGCCGCCCACCTCGACCTTGGGCTGGTAGTGCAGCACCAGCTCGCCGCGCTCGAGCGCCTTGTGCAGCGCACTCTCGAGTTCGAGCTTCTGCCGCCCCATGCCCGCCAGGTGCGGGCGATAGACCTGCAGCGCATTGCGGCCGGCCGACTTGACCGAGTACATCGCCACGTCGGCATTGCGCAGCAGGTCGACCACCGTCTGGCCATCGCGCGGGTAGAGCGCCACGCCGACGCTGGCGGTGACGAAGTACTCCTGCTCGGCCAGCAGCACCGGCGCGCGCGTGACCTGCAGCAGGCGCTGGGCGAAATGCTCGGCCTCTTGCTCGTCGGCCACCTCGGGCAGCAGCGCGACGAACTCATCGCCGCCGAGCCGACCCACCGCCTCCAGCGCGCGGTGGCCGCGCAGCGCACTGACCTCGGGGACGATCTCGCCGGCGCCGTCCGGGTGGCGCAGGCAGGCACGCAGCCGGCTGCCGATCTCCACCAGGAGTTCGTCACCGGCACTGTGACCCAGCGAATCGTTGATGCCCTTGAAGCGGTCCAGGTCGATCAGCAGCAGCGCGAAGCCGTGCCCGAGCTTGCGGGCGTGGTCCAGTGCCCGCTCGGCGCGCCACATCAGCTGGCGGCGGTTGGGCAGGCCGGTCAGCGAGTCGAAGTTCGCCAGGTGCTTGATCTTGTCCTCGATCATGCGCCGGTCGGTCACGTCCTGCAGCACGCCGGTGTAGCCGTCCAGCGCGCCCTGCTCGTTGAACTCCGGCTCGGCCTCGACGTGCAGGATGCGCCGCCGCCCGTCGGGTAGCGCCACCGTCGCGTCGGTGTCCAGCACCGTGCTGTGACGCACCACTTCACGCAGCAGCGCGGCCATGCCGTGGCGCTCGGCGCCGACCAGCGCGCGCAGCACCTGGCGCAACCCCATCGCCTG
>DAOLLE010000276.1:0-5083 GCA_035331205.1 Burkholderiaceae bacterium | reverse complement strand
CGCCTTCCAGCAGCACGGGCGTGCGGCCGAGCCGGGTGCCGACGTGCTCGGCCAGCGTCGCAGCGCGATCGAGGCCGGCGGGCGGCGTGCCCAGCCAGCCCAGCGACTGGTCGCCGAAGCGGGCGTCAGCGACGAAACCGAGGCGCGCACCGAGTTGGGCGTTGTTGCCCAGGTCGGGGTGGGCGTCCAGCGGCAGGTGGTAGGCGTAGAGGTTGATGTCGTGGCGCAGCAGTTGGGCCAGGCGCTGCTTCATCCAGCCGGTGACGCGCCCATCCTGGCCGCGCCAGAACAGGCCGTGGTGGACCAGGATCGCGTCGGCGCCGGCCGCGATGGCCGCGTCGATCAGCGCCAGGCTGGCGGTCACGCCGCTGACCAGGTGGCGAACACGATCGCGCCCCTCGACCTGCAGCCCGTTCGGCCCATAATCATTGAAGCGGGTGGGTTCCAGCAGGTGGTCGAGGTGCACGGTCAGTGCGTCGCGGCGGATTTCCACGTGGGCGGTCCTTTCTTTTCGGCATGCGCAGGCTCTGGCTCGTATTTTCTCAGGCCGTCACCGTCGCGGTGGCGGTGGTCTTCGTGCTGGCCACCTTGCAGCCGCAGTGGCTGGCGGGGCGACCGGGCGTGGCCGGCTCGGCGGCGGGCGGCGCCGTGGTGCCGGTGTTCGTGCAAAGCGCACCCGCCGGGGCGGCCAGCCGGAGCGCCGTCGTCGGGCTGAGCTATGCGGCGGCGGCCCGGGCGGCAGCGCCCTCGGTGGTCAGCGTGGTCACGCAGGGCCGTCAGAGCCGGGCGGCGCCAGGCGGCGATCCCAGTTACCGGCGCTTCTTCGGTGAACCCGAGGCCGGCATGGGCTCGGCGGTGATCGTCACCGCCGACGGCTACCTGCTGACCAACAACCACGTCGTCGAGGACGCCCAACGCATCGAGGTGGTGCTGGGCGACGGCCGGCGCACGCTGGCGAAGGTGGTCGGCACCGACCCGGAGAGCGATCTGGCGGTGCTGAAGATCGAGGCCCAGGCCCTGCCGGCGATCACCTTCGGCGACGCGGCGGCGCTGCAGGTTGGCGACGTGGTGCTGGCCATCGGCAACCCCTTCAACGTCGGGCAGACGGTGACCTCGGGCATCGTCAGCGCGCTCGGGCGCAACGGCCTGGGGCTGAACACCTTCGAGAACTTCATCCAGACCGACGCGGCGATCAACCCCGGCAATTCCGGCGGCGCGCTGGTGGACAGTGGCGGCCACCTGATGGGCATCAACACCGCGATCTACTCGCGCTCGGGCGGCAGCATGGGCATCGGCTTCGCGATTCCGGTCACCACCGCGCGGCAGGTGATGGACGGGCTGATCCGCGACGGCGTGGTCACGCGCGGCTGGATCGGCGTGCAGCCCAGCGACCTGACGCCCGAGCGGGCCGCGGCGCTGAAGCTCGGCACCGATCAGGGCGTGCTGATCTCCGGCGTGCTGACCGGCGGGCCGGCCCATGCAGCGGGCATGCGCCCGGGCGATGTGGTGGTACGCGTGGCGGGCCGGGCGGTGGCCAACACCTCAGAGCTGCTCAACGCGGTGGCGGGGCTCAAGCCCCTGCAGCCGGCCAAGCTCGCGATCGTGCGCGACGGGCAGGCGCTGGAGCTGACGGTGGCCATCGCCCAGCGGCCCAAGGCGGTGGCCAAGCGCAACGGCCGCGAGGAAGAGGAAGGGCGCTGACCTGACAGGGTGTCGGGTCAGCCGGCCTTCGGTGCATCGGACGAGGCGCTGCCGTCGCCCTCGTCGGGCGCCTGGGTGTGCTTGATGAAGATCTGCGCGCCCCAGATGCCCACCTCGTAGAGCAGGCCCATCGGGATCAGCAGCGCGACCATCGACACCGCGTCCGGCGGCGTGACGAGGCCAGCGGCAGCGGCCGCAGCGACCCAAAAATAGCGCCGGAAGCCGCGCAGCTGCTCGATCGTGACGAGTCCCAGCCGCGCCAGGATGACCACCGCCACCGGCACCTCGAAGGCGACGCCGAAGGCGATGAACATCGTGATCACGAAGTCGAGGTAGGCCTCGATGTCCGGGCTCACCGCCACCGACTGCGGCGCCATCGACTGGATCGCCGGGAAGGCCTGCCCAAAGACGAAGAAGTAGCAGAAGGCCACGCCGGTGTAGAACAGCAGCGTGCTGGTCACCACCAGCGGCATCACCAGGCGCTTCTCGTGCTTGTACAGGCCGGGGGCGACGAAGGCCCAGATCTGATACAGCACCCAGGGCAGCGCGATGCCCAGGCCGGCCAGCGCGGTGACCTTGATCGGAATCAGGAAGGGCGAGACGACGCCCACCGCGATCATTTTCGAGCCCTGCGGCAGCGCAGCCACCAACGGCTTGGCCAGCAGGTCGTACAGGCCGGAGGGACCCGGGTAGACGCACAGCAGCGCGAACACCGCGCCGATGCCGTAGACGGCCTTGAGCAGGCGGTCGCGCAGCTCGATCAGGTGGCTGACGAAGGGCTGCTCGGTGCCGGCCAGCTCGTCTTGGGGGTCACTCGGGGAGGGGCTCGCACTCACGGCGTGGACTCATCGGGCGCGCCCGCGCCGGGGACAGGCCCGAGCGCAGCGCAAAGAGGGCAGGGGCGCGCAGCGCACACCGGCAGCGGTGGCGCGCATCAGCGGACGATCGAGCGCGGCCGGTGCCGCGCGACGCGGGCGGCGCCGGACTGCACGTACTGGCGCAGCCCCTCGCGCTGCTTGTACCAGCGCGGCAGGGCGCCGCGCTTGATGCGCCACTTCTTGTTCGGGCGCTGGTAGACCGGCGGCGGGTCTTCCCAGCGGTAGACCTCGGCGTCGTCGGTCGAGGCCGATGGCGAGGGTGACTCGAGTCCGGCATAGGCCGAGTCGACCGCCTGCGTCGCCTGCCGGAAGCCTTGGTCCACCGCCTGGCCGACGTCGCGCGCGGCGGTCTCGAACTCGCGTTTGACGCGATTGAGCTCCTCCAACTCGATCGAGCGGTTGACCTCGGCCTTCACGTCGGCCACATAGCGCTGGGCGCGGCCGAACATCGTGCCGGCCATGCGCGCCACGCGCGGCAGCCGCTCCGGGCCGATCACGACCAGGGCGATGCCGCCGATCAGCAGCAGCTTGGAAACGCCGATGTCGAGCATGCGCGCGCAGCCTCAGGGCAAGCGGGTCGACGCCGGGCGTCAGGACTTGGTCTTGGCCTCGACGTCGATGGTCTGACCATCGGCGCGCTGGCTGGCGGTGACCTGCTGGCTTGTCGGGGCGACGCTGCCCTCGGCGGCGGCCTTGTCGCCGTCCTTCATGCCGTCTTTGAAGCCCTTGACGGCGCTGCCGAGGTCGGAGCCGATGTTCTTGAGCTTCTTCGTGCCGAAGATCAGCACGATGATGACGAGGAAGATGATCAGGTGGGTGGTCGACAAGCCCATGGCTACTGCTCCGCGAGGGGGGACGGCCCGGTCGGGGCGCCTGAGGCGGCCCGCCGGGAAGCCGAAGATTCTAGGTCAGCCGTGTTTCCAGGGCCGGGGTCCGCCCATCACGTGCAGGTGCAGGTGGTAGACCTCCTGCCCGCCGTCGCGGCCGGTGTTGATGACGGTGCGAAAACCGTTGTCCGCGCCCTGCTCGCGCGCCAGCTTGGGCGCCAGCGTCAGCATGCGCCCGAGCAGCGCGTGGTGCGAGGCGTCGGCCTCGTTCAGGCTGGGCAGGTGCAGCTTCGGGATGATCAGCAGGTGCACCGGCGCGGCCGGGCGGATGTCCTTGAAGGCGAGCAGCTCGTCGTCCTCGTAGACCTTCTCGCAGGGGATCTCGCCGGCGGCGATCTTGCAGAAGATGCAGGCAGGGTCGCGGTTCATGGTCGTTCGTTCGCTTCGATCGGAAAGAGAGACAGGGCAGGGCGTCAGGCGGTCGGCTTGGCGCTGCGCTGCGCGAATTCCTGCAGGCCGGACAGGCCTTCGCGTCGCGCCAGCTCGGCCACCACGTCGGCGGGCGTCAGGCCGAACTGCGCCAGCGCCACCATCGAGTGGAACCACAGGTCGGCCACCTCGTAGACGATCTTGGCGGTGTCACCGTCCTTGCCGGCCAGCACCACCTCGGTGGCCTCCTCACCGACCTTCTTCAGGATGGTGTCGGTGCCCTTGTGGAACAGGCGGGCGACGTAGCTCTTGTCCGGGTCGCCGCCGCGGCGCGAGGCGATCACCTCGGCCACGCGGGCCAGCACGTCGGCCGAGTCGAGGGGGGAATGCACGGAGGGGTCGCTCATCGGTAGATGCTCTTGGGGTCCTTGAGCACCGGCTCGACGCTGCGCCACTTGCCGCCGTCCAGGCGCTGGAAGAAGCAGGAGTGCCGGCCGGTGTGGCAGGCGATGCCGGGCTCGTGGCCGCGCTGCTCGACGGTCAGCAGGATCACGTCCTCGTCGCAGTCCAGGCGGATGTCGTGCACCTTCTGCACGTGGCCCGACTCCTCGCCCTTGTGCCAGAGGCGCCCCCGCGAGCGGCTGAAGTACACCGCCTCACCGAGTTCCACCGTGCGTGCCAGCGCCTCGCGGTTCATCCACGCGAACATCAGCACGTCCTTGCTGCCCAGTTCCTGAGCGATCACCGGCACCAGGCCGTCGGCCGTCCAGGCCACCTTGTCGAGCCAATCCATGGCGGCGAGTGTATCCGGCGGGGCTGCCCTGTCGGCGCCGGCCGCGTCTGCGTCGCGGGGAGGGCTGATTCGCGACAATGGCGCATGACCACCCCAGCCGCTTTCCTTTCGACCGCCCGTTTGGCCCCTGCCGTTCCGCTGCTGATCACGATGGGCGACGCCGTCGGCATCGGGCCGGAGATCATCCTGCGCGCGGCCCGGCAGGGCGCTTTCGGATTGCCGGGACAGGGGCCGGCCGGTCTGGGCCCGGTGGTGCTGGTCGGCTCTGTCGCGGTGCTGCAGCGCGCTGCGCGGGTGCTGCGCGCGCAGGCGGATGTGCCCGAGCAGGTGTTCGCGCGCATCGAGCGGCCGGGCGACATCGCCCAGGTTCCGCCCGGTGCGCTGGCGGTGCTGGAGCCGCCAGCGCTGCATGTAGAAGAACTGGTCGCGCAGCACGTCGCCGATGGCGCGGATCT
>DAOLLE010000275.1:0-5086 GCA_035331205.1 Burkholderiaceae bacterium | reverse complement strand
CAGGTCGAGGAGCTGGAGCACAAGTCGCGCCGCCAGGACGTGCTGGTCGACGACGCGCTGATCTTCGCCTGGTACGACGAGCACCTGCCGCAGGACGTGGTCAGCGGCGCCACCTGCGAGCGCTGGTACCGCCAGGTCAGCCGCGAGAACCCGAAGCTGCTGCAGCTCAGCCGCGACGAGCTGATGCGCCACGAGGCGGCGGGCATCACGACGGCCGCCTTCCCCAAGACGATCCGCCTGGGCGGCATCGACTGCGCGGCGACCTACCTGCACCAGCCCGGCGATGCGAAGGACGGCGTGACGGTGACGGTGCCGATCTACGCGCTCAACCAGGTCAGCGAGGAGCGCTGCGACTGGCTGGTGCCCGGCATGCTCGAGGCCAAGGTGCTCGCGCTGATCAAGAGCCTGCACCAGAAGCCGCGTGCGCGCCTGCTGCCGCTGCCGGAGTTCGCGGCCGAGTTCGTGGCGCTGCACGATTTCGCCCAGGGCAACCTGGTCGACACGCTGCTCAAGGCGGTGCGCGAGCGCACCCAGCTGGCGGTGCAGCGCAACGACTTCAAGCTGGAGCAGCTCAACGCGCACCTGTTCATGAACCTGCGCGTGGTCGACGAGCACGGCCGCCAGCTCGGCATGGGGCGGAACCTGGCCACGCTGAAGGCGGAGCTGGGCGGCCAGGCGCGCTCGGCCTTCCAGGCGCTGGCGGCGCTGAAAGTCGCCAGTGGCGTGGCCGCGGCGGCTGCGCAGGGGGCCTCGCCCCAGCCTGTGCCGGCACCCGCGTCGGTGTCGGCGACGTCACTGGGCCGAGGGGGCAAGGCCAGTGCGGCCCCGGCGTCCGCGGCCCCGTCCTCGGCCAAGGCCGCGCCCGAGCCGGCGGCGCCGCAGGCCCAGACCTACACCGCCTGGACCTTCGGCGAGCTGCCCGAGCTGATGGAGATCCGCAAGGGCGGGCAGACGCTGGTGGGCTTCCCGGCGCTGATCGACCGCGGCGCGCAGGTCGAGATCGAGGTCTTCGACGAGCCCGAGGCCGCCGCCGCCCTGCACCGCCAGGGCCTGCGCCGGCTGGTGGCGCTGCAGATCAAGGAGCCGCTGAAGTACCTCGAGAAGAACATCCCCGACCTGCAGAAGATGGCGGTGGCCTTCATGCCGCTGGGCACGGCCGAGGAGCTGCGCACGCAGATCATCGAGGTGGCGGTGGACCGGGCCTTCCTGGGCGATCCGCTGCCCACCGATGCGCACGAGTTCCAGCGCCGCATCGACGAGGGCCGCACCCGGCTGAACCTGATCGCGCAGGAGGTGGCACGACAGGCCGGGGTGATCCTGGTCGAGTATGCCGCCGCGCAGCGCAAACTCAAGGACAGCCGCCCCGCCAAGGAGGTGGCCGACGACGTGGCCGCGCAGCTGCAGCGGCTGGTACCCAAGCGCTTCGTCGCCAGCACCGCCTGGGCGCAGCTGGCGCACCTGCCGCGCTACCTGAAGGCCATCGTGCTGCGGCTGGACAAGTGGCGCGCCGACCCCGCGCGCGACGCCCAGAAAATCGCTGAGCTGCGCCCGCTGGAGCAGCGCTACCTGCGTCGCCTGGCCGAGCTCAAGGGCGCGGGCGACGCCCGCCTGGCCGAGTACCGCTGGCTGCTGGAGGAGCTGCGGGTGAGCTTCTTTGCCCAGGAGCTGCGCACGCCGCAGCCGGTGAGCGTCAAACGCCTGGACAAGGTTTGGGAGCAGCTCAGCCGCTGAAACGTTGCCGTGTGCCCGGTGGCGTCGCAGGTCGCTGGACCGTCCATCGTTCGCAACAAGTCGTGACTTTTCTCACGAAACTCTTCTAGTATGGGAAGGCCGCACGCTGGGTGCGGCGTTGCATCTCGAGGAGTGAGGCATGCATTACGTTTGGATGGTGGTCGTTGGGTTTGTCGTCGGTCTGGTGGCGCGCTGGATCCTGCCCGGCACGCAATCGTTGGGGTTCATCCTGACCGCGCTGCTGGGCATCGCCGGGTCCTTCCTGGCCGGCTGGGTCGGCGCGCAGGTCGGCTGGTACGCGCCGGGGGCACCGGCGGGCTTCATCGCCTCGGTGGTCGGTGCGGCGGTGCTGCTGTTCGTCGTCGGCAAGCTCAAGGGCTGACCAGGCGCTGAAGTCCGGGCCCGGTGGCCTGCCGCTCAGAAACCGAGCGAGGCCAGCAGGTCGTCGACGTCGTCCTGCTGCATCGCCTTTTCGGGGATCTGCGGGCCTTCGAGCGCTTCCTCTTCCGGCGGCGGCTCGTGCGGGCCGCTGTGCACCAGCAGGTCGAGCAGCTGCCGCTCGGTGCGGGTGATGATGTCGATGATCTTGCCGATCACCTGACCGGACAGGTCCTGGAAGTCCTGCGCCAGCATGATGTCGGTGAGCACCGCGCGCTGCGTTTCGGCGAAGGAGCCAACGTGCGCGACGTAATCGGCGCAGTCGGCCAGCAGCGTCGCGCCGCCGGCTGCCGCGGGGGCCAGCAGCTTTTCGCCGAGCCGCTCGGTGCGCTGGGCAATCTCGTCGCAGCCGGGTGAGGCGCCGTCCACCAGGTTGAGCACCTTGTTGGCCGCCGCCTCGGTCATCTGGCCGACGTAGGCGAGGCGGTCGCGGGCGTCCGGGATCTCGTTGGCGATGCGGCGCAGCTGGGCGTCGTAGCCGAGGCTGCGCAGCGCGTCGTGCAGCTGGCGCACGATGCCGCCGAGGCGTTCGTAGGAGGCGTCGGGGCTCAGTCGCCCGCTGTGGCTCGGGGCCTGGGCCGTGGTGGATTCGGGCATGACTTCCTCGAAGGCTGGATTCGCAGCGTGGCGCGCCGATCCCGCACTTGCGACATCCCCCGGGTGAGCGCGCCGAAACAGCCGGGATTTCACCCGCTCGGCGTTGTGGGTAATGGCCGGAAAAGCCCCCCATCGCCGGTGCAGATCCGGCCGAGCTTTGGCCCCCGGCGTTCAGCCCCGCGCGGCCGGGGCGGCCTTGAGGAAAACTTCCGGGTCGGGTGCGAAGGCGGCGTACAGCGGCAGCAGCGCGCCGCCGAGCGCGCGCGCGTCCGAGCCGATGGTGCCAGCGCGCACGCTGGGGCGGGCCACGCCCTCCCAGCTGTGGCGGTCGAGCGCCTCCTCGATGTGGCCGATCAGCCGGGAGAGCAGGTCGCGGTGGAAGACGCCGTCGACCACCACGTCGCCGATGTCGAGCAGGCAGGCCGCGCTGCTGATGCCAAACGCCAGTGCCTGCGCGGCGCTGCGCAGCCATTGGCGCGTGTGGCCGGCCCAGGGCGGCTCCAACGCGCGCTCGTCCATCGCGGCCTCGGGGTCGAGTCCGGCGGCTTCGAAGAGCTTCTGTAGGCCCAGCAGCGAGGCGGCGCTGAGCAGCTGCGGCGGCACCTGGCCCTCACCGGCCACCTGCAGCGGCATCGAGGCCACCGCACCGGCGTTGCCCAGCGCGCCGGGGTAGAGGTGGCTGTCGAGCACCAGGCCGCCACCGACGAAGGTGTCGACGAAGACGTAGAGGAAGCTCGGCATGCTGCGCCCGCGCCCGGCCACCAGCTCGGCCACGCAGGCTGCGGCGGTGTCCTTGATCAGCGTGACCGGCAGATCGGTCAGCGCGGCCACCTCGGCGCGCAGGTCGGTGCTCGGCCAGCGCGCGGCCACCTCGGGCGGCATGTCCAGCAGGGTCTGCCAGCCGCCCAGCGAGAAGGGCAGGGCGATGCCGATGCCCTGCACGCGCCCGAACTGCGCCGGCGTCAGCGCGGCGCGCAGGTCGACCAGGCGGCGCTCGATCTCGGCGACCAGCTGGTCGGGCTCGGGGTAGCGGTAGTCCAGGCTCCAGCGTTGGCGCACCTGGCCGACGAAGTCGATCAGGATCACGTCCATGCTGCGCCGGCCGACCTTGACGCCCACCGAGTAGGCGCCGTCGGGGTCGAGCGCGATCGGCACCGACGGCTGGCCGATGCGCCCGCGCAGCGGATCGCGCTTGACCAGCAGGCCGTCGTCGAGCAGCGCATTGACGATCAGCGAGACGGTCTGGTTGCTCAGGTGCGTCAGCCGCGCCAGCTCGGCCTTGGGCAGTTCGCCGTGCAGGCGAATCGCCTGCAGCACGACGCGCTCGTTGTACTGCCGCATGCCGACGTGGTTCGAGCCGCGCGGGCGCAATTGCACCGGCGCTGGCACCGGCGCTGCGGCCTGGGCGGACGACGGGGCGGGCAGCACGGCAGTCGGATCGAGTTCGGGCGCTTGGGGCGCTTGGGGCGCGGCGGGGGCGGAGGCCAAAGAGGGTCCGTTCGGGGCAGGGAAGGGCGGGCGCTGGCCGTCAGGGGGCCAGCACCTCGCTGATCACCCCCTTGCGCAGCAGGAAGTTGCCGTAGGGCTGCAGATCCCCGGTGTGGACGATCGCGAAGGCCTGGCGGACCCGATCATAAAAGGCGAAGCGCTCCATCGCCTCGCAGTGCTCCGGCCCGGCGTGGCCGCCCGAGGCCAGGCTGGCGATCACGTCGCGCTGCTGCCGGCTGCGGTAGCCCGCCGGCGTGTCACAGACCTGCATGTAGGCCACCGGCTGGCTGACCGAGGCGTCCAGCGGCAGCAGGCTGAGGATGGCCTCGACGCTGCGCTGGACGCTGGCACCGGGCAGCGCGATCACCGGCAGCGGTGCCATCGCGGCGCGCCGGGCCAGACTGGTGGCGGTGAAGTTGGCGTCGGCGATCACGATCTCGTCGCCGTGGCCCATCTCGGCCAGCACCTTCAGCAGCTCGGGCGTGAGCAGGGGGTCGATGCCCTTGAGCATGTGGCGTCTCTCCTCAATGCGCGAGGCACTCGGCGGGAATCTTTTCCGGCGGCATCGCGCCGGTCATCACCGCGACGGTGTCGCTCATGCTGATCGCCTTGGGGTTGAGCACCGCGGCGCGCTTGCCCAGGCGGGCGACGTGGATGCGGTCGGCGATCTCGAAGACATGCGGCATGTTGTGCGAGATCAGGATCACCGGCAGGCCCTTGTCGCGCACCCGGCGGATCAACTCCAGCACCATGTTGCCCTCCTTGACGCCGAGCGCCGCGGTGGGCTCGTCGAGGATGACCACGTGCTCGGCGAAGGCCGCCGCGCGCGCCA
>DAOLLE010000274.1:0-5086 GCA_035331205.1 Burkholderiaceae bacterium | reverse complement strand
TGCTCGCGCAGGATCTGCTTGATCTCGTAGAAGCGCGTGCTCGGGCTGCCGGCCTTGACGCGAATCCAGTCCGGCTTCTTCAGCGTCTCGGCCGGCACGATCTTGATCGGGATGCGCGAGGTCTTGGCCTCGGCCTTCTGCTTGGCGGTGGGATCGTAGGCCGGCGCGGCGGAGGCGGTGGAGGCAGGAGACTCGGGAGACGACATGGCGGGGCAGCGAGAGGCGGAACGGGGCGCGATGAGGAATGTCTGCTGCGCGGGCTCGGAATGACGCCGCAGCGAATCGGGCGGGCAAGTCAGCGGCTGTACAGCGCCAGCAGGTGGCGGCTCAGGCGCTCGGCGGCCTCGTCCCAGGAGACGGAAACACCCAGTGTAGCCAAGTCGACCGTCTGCAGGCCGGCGTAGCCGCAGGGGTTGATGCGCTGGTAGGGCGACAGGTCCATCGCCACGTTGAGCGCCACGCCGTGGTAGCTGCAGCCGCGGGTGATCTTCACGCCCAGCGCCGCCACCTTGCCCAGGCCGCGGAAGGGGTCGCGCGGATCCGCCGGGCCCGTCAGCGCCGCGTGCGAGAAGGGGTCATCCAGCCGCACGTAGATGCCCGGCGCACCGCCAACCCGGTGGCCGGTGACGCCCAGGCCGTCGAGCGTGCGAATCACCGCCTGCTCGATGCGGAAGACGTGTTCCTTCACGTAGATGCCCAGGCGCTGCAGGTCGATCAGCGGGTAGGCCACCACTTGGCCGGGGCCGTGGTAGGTCACCTGCCCACCGCGGTTGCTGGCCACTACGGGGATGTCGCCGGCGGCCAGCACGTGCTCGGCCTTGCCCGCCAGGCCCTGGGTGAACACCGGGTCGTGCTCGCAGACCCAGAGCTCGTCGGGCGTGTCGGCCGTGCGCCCCTCGGTGAAGGCCCGCATCGCGGCAAAGGTGGGCTCGTAGGCCACGCGGCCGAGGGGGCGCAGCAGCGGGGCGCTGGGGATCGGAGCGGAATCGGTCACGGTTCGGGTCGGGGGCTGGGCGAGGGCCACATCATGCCGCGCTCACTGCGCGATGTAGCGTCCGGGGCGATGGTTGACCGCCAGCACCATGTTCAGCGCGACGGCGCCGGCGATGGAGACCAGCACCTTCGGCCAGGGAACCAGGGCCAGGGCGGCGGCGACGATCACGGTGTCCACCGCCATCTGCACGTGCCCGGCACGCCAGCCACGTTCTTCCTGCAGCACCAGCGCCAGGATGCCGACACCGCCCAGGCTGGCGCGGTGGCGGAACAGGATCAGGAAGCCGGTGCCCATCAGCATGCCGCCCATCACCGCGGCGTAGAGTGGCTGCAGCTGGGAGAAGCCGATCCACTGCGGCAGCAGCTCGACCTCCAGAGACAGCAGGCCCACCGCGGCGAAGGTCTTGAAGGTGAAGGCCCGGCCCATGCGCCGCCAGGCCAGCCAGTAGAAGGGCAGGTTGAGCAGGAAGAACCAGAGGCCGAAGCGCGCGCCGCTGGCGTAGTGGCCGAGAAAGGCCAGCCCGGAGGTGCCACCCGACAGCAGCCCGGCGTGGCGGTACATCGACACGGCCAGCGCGATCAGCAGCGTGCCGGTGACGAGGGCCTGGGCATCCTCGAGCCGGCTGTGGCGCAGCAGCGCGGCGCCGTCGCGGCTCGGCGGGGGCGTTGGCGCGGCGGGCGGCTCAGCGGTGGACCCGGGAAGCGTCGATTCGGCGCGGTCGTGCGAACGGGG
Source organism: Burkholderiaceae bacterium (assembly GCA_035331205.1). GTDB lineage: Bacteria > Pseudomonadota > Gammaproteobacteria > Burkholderiales > Burkholderiaceae_C > Sphaerotilus. The sequence goes on along the minus strand of DAOLLE010000274.1, from coordinate 3,360 downwards.
GGCGGGAGAAAGGGTCGTCATCGGCAGGCCGGAGTCCGCAGCGGCCCGGTGCCGCCTTGCGGGAAGGGAGCGATTGTCCCCGGCCGACCCCGCCAAGTTCCTGGATGCCTCCGGATGGCCCAGGCCCGGCAGCGCGGCGGCGGCCGGTTCCCGAGGCGCTCCGGGCGGTGTTCCTCCCTGGAACTTGGCGGATTCCCCTGTGCTTGCGTCTGGCCCCTACCTGGCGTTTCTTCTCGTTGGGACGCATCGTAGGGGCGGCTTGCGGTTGCAGGTTTCCTCAGTTCAGGGGGTGCGTGCGACCTGGGCCGTCGGGCGTGAATTCGTCCTGTACCGGTGCAGCAGGCGCGCAACGGCCAGCAGCGTGAGCGCGAGCGCATAGGGCCAGACCTCGTCGGCGCGGTGCTTGGCCGCACGCATCCAGATGAAGTGCAGCAGCCCGAGCCCAGCGATCGCGTAGACCAGCCGGTGCAGCGCCTGCCAGCGCCGCGCGCCGAGCCGGCGGATGGCGCCGTTCCAGGAAGTGGCCGCCAGCGGGATCAGCCCGACGAAGGCGGCAAAGCCGACCAGCGCAAAGGGCCGCTTGGACAGATCGCGTGCGATGGCGGCGGGCTCGAAGCCCATGTCCAGCCAGGCGTAGGCCAGGAAGTGCAGCGTGGCATAGAAGAACGTCGCCAGGCCGAGCGTGCGGCGCCAGCGCGCCAGCGCGCTCAGGCCGGCCCAGACGCGCAGCGGCGTGACCGCCAGCGTCAGGCAGAGCAGCCGCAGCGTCCACAGCCCGCTGCCCTTGAGCAGCGTCTCGGCCGGGTTGACGCCCAGGCCACCCTGGCTGCCCGCCCAGATCCAGCCGGCCAGCGGGCCGAGCGTGGCGAGCACGAGCAGCGGCTGCGCCGCGCGGCGTTGGGCGGCCCGGTTGGCGGCGGCGGTCCAGGGCGAAGGCATGCGCACGCGGCGATCAGAAGAACTTCTGCAGGTCCATGCCGGCATAGAGGGGACCGACCTGGGCCTCGTAGCCGTTGAACATCAGCGTCGGGCGCTTACGGCTGAACAGGCCGTCCTCGCCGATGCGCCGCTCGGTCGCCTGGCTCCAGCGCGGGTGGTCGACGTTCGGATTGACGTTGGCGTAGAAGCCGTACTCGCCCGGGCCACTGCGCATCCAGCTGCTGACCGGCTGCTGCGCGACGAAGCGGATGCGCACGATCGACTTCGCGCCCTTGAAGCCGTATTTCCAGGGCACGACCAGCCGCAGCGGCGCGCCGTTCTGGTTCGGCAGCACTTCGCCGTACAGGCCGAAGGCCAGCAGCGTCAGCGGGTGCATCGCCTCGTCCAGCCGCAGGCCCTCGGTGTAGGGCCAGGGCAACAGCCGGGTGCCGACGTAGGGCATCTGCTCCGGATCGGCCAGCGAGACGAACTCGACGAACTTCGCGTTGCCGGTGGGCTCGACGCGGCGGATCAGCGCCGACAAGGACCAGCCCAGCCAGGGAATGACCATCGACCAGCCCTCGACGCAGCGCAGGCGGTAGATGCGCTCCTCGATTGGCGCCATCTTGAGCAGCGCTTCGAGGTCGAAGGTGGCCGGACGGTGCACCTCGCCCTCGACCACCACGGCCCAGGGCCGGGTCTTCAGCTTCGCCGCCTGGCGCACGGGGGCGGACTTGTCCGGCCCGAATTCATAGAAATTGTTGTAGCCGGTGAGGTCGTCGTAGGCGGTGGGCCGGTCCATCACCATCGCGCCGGGCACGCTGCTGCGCACGGCGGGCAGTGCGGCCAGCTTGCCGGGGCGGGCCGTCTGCGCCCGCAGCGAATCGCCCAGCCCGGGCAGGGCCAGCGCAGCGCCCGCGGTGCCGGCCTGGCGCAGCCAGTCGCGCCGGCGGGCGTAGACCGGGGCGGGGGTGATCTCGCTCGGCCAGGGATGATCGAAGCCGGTGTCGGCGGCGCTGCGGCGGATGAGGGGCATGGGCACTCCAGGTCGGTGCGACGCAGCCCGGTGCAGACCGGGCCAGCCTGCTGCGCCGCGGGCGACAACCGCCCCGCCACGCCAGCAGCCCCGATGGTTACACCGACCGCTTGGGGCGGAGCGCCGCGGGGTCTTGCGGCGCCGGGCTGCGGTGCGCGGCAGGGGCTGTGGCGGCGGTCGGGCCTGCGGACGCTGTGGACGCCAGCGGATCGAACAGGCCCGCGAGGCCGGAGGTGGCCACTGCGGCCAGCCAGTCGGTGCCGTCGCCCGAGGCCGGCGCGGCGCCGACCAGCAGCTGCTCGGGCGCCTCGAAGAGCTGCAGCGCGTTGCGCTGGAAGCGCTCACGGAAGTTCTTGCGCGCGAAGAGCTTGTGCTGCGCCTCGCTCGGCAGGTCGGTGATGTTGATGACGTTGCGCGCCACCAGCACGTCGACCAGGTCCTCGACGACGCGGATCAGGCCGGCGTCGAGGCTGGCAAAGCCGGCTTCGGCATCGTCCAGGGCGTCGCCCTCGCCCGCCGGCGCGGACGTGGGTGCGGGTACGGCTGCGCCCAGGAAGCGCAGCAGCTCGGGGTGGTCGGGCGGCAGCCACTGCGCACCGGCGCGGGCGTCGCGGTACAGGCTGTCGATCTGGCCGTCGGGGGTGCGCAGGACGTAGGGCATGGCGGGGAACCTCGTGACCCGGGTTATCGGCCGACGCGCCCGAGTCTGGAGCCCGGATGCGAAAAACCGCCGCGGGCGCGCAGCCGGCGGCGGTTCGAGTCAGGGGGCCAGGCCCCGGTTCAGAGCTGGCCGTAGGAGTGCAGGCCCGACAGGAACATGTTCACGCCCAGGAAGGCAAAGGTCACCACCACCAGGCCGACCAGCGCCCACCAGGCGGCCATCGCGCCGCGCAGGCCCTTCATCAGCCGCATGTGCAGCCAGGCGGCGTAGTTGAGCCAGACGATCAGCGCCCAGGTCTCCTTCGGGTCCCAGCTCCAGTAGCCGCCCCAGGCCTCGGCGGCCCAGAAGGCACCGAGAATGGTGGCGATCGTGAAGAAGGCGAAGCCCACCGCGATGGCCTTGTACATCACGTCGTCGAGCACCTCCAGCGGCGGCGTGTGGCGGTGGATGGCCGCGCGCGCGACGATGGTGAAGGCGAACAGCGCCATGCAGCCGCCGAGCAGGCGGGCGGCCTTGATGACGGCGGTGGCGGTGTCCGGCGCCAGGTCGCCGAAGGCCCAGAAGGCGGCCAGCAGCGCCAGCACGCCACCGGGCACCGCGACCAGGCCGATCCACAGCGTGCGCGCCGGCGCGCTCTTGGTCAGGTAGACCAGCGCGACCATCGCCGCCAGCGCGAAGGTGCCGTAGCCCACGAAGTTGGCCGGCACGTGCACCTTCATCCACCAGCTCTGCAGGGCCGGCACCA
>DAOLLE010000273.1:0-5092 GCA_035331205.1 Burkholderiaceae bacterium | reverse complement strand
CCTCATCCGGGTTGACGTCCTTGCGCGGCTCCTTGCCGAAGAACTCCTTGACCTTGTCCTGCACCTTGGGCATGCGCGACTGGCCGCCCACCAGGATCACGTCGTCGATGTCCGAGACCTTGATGCCGGCGTCCTTGATCGCGATGCGGCAGGGCTCGATGGTGCGCTCGATCAGCTCGTCGACCAGGCTTTCCAGCTTGGCGCGCGTGAGCTTGATGTTCAGGTGCTTCGGGCCCGACGCGTCGGCCGTGATGTAGGGCAGGTTGACGTCGGTCTGCGTGCTGTTGGACAGCTCGATCTTGGCCTTCTCCGCGGCTTCCTTCAGGCGCTGCAGGGCCAGCACGTCCTTGGTCAGATCGACGCCCTGCTCCTTGCGGAACTCGGTGACGATGTAGTCGATGATGCGCTGGTCGAAGTCCTCGCCGCCCAGGAAGGTGTCGCCGTTGGTGGACAGCACCTCGAACTGCTTCTCGCCGTCGACGTCGGCGATCTCGATGATCGAGATGTCGAAGGTGCCGCCGCCCAGGTCGAACACCGCGATCTTGCGGTCGCCCTTGCCGTGCTTGTCCAGGCCGAAGGCCAGGGCCGCGGCGGTGGGCTCGTTGATGATGCGCTTGACCTCCAGGCCGGCGATGCGGCCGGCGTCCTTGGTGGCCTGGCGCTGGCTGTCGTTGAAGTAGGCCGGCACCGTGATCACGGCCTCGGTCACTTCCTCGCCGAGGTAGTCCTCGGCGGTCTTCTTCATCTTGCGCAGCACCTCGGCCGAGACCTGCGGGGGCGCCAGCTTCTTGCCGCGCACTTCCACCCAGGCGTCGCCGTTGTCGGCGCCGGTGATCGTGAAGGGCATCAGGTCGATGTCCTTCTGCACTTCCTTCTCGGTGAACTTGCGGCCGATCAGGCGCTTGACGGCGTAGAGCGTGTTCTTCGGGTTCGTGACCGCCTGGCGCTTGGCCGAGGCGCCAACCAGCACCTCGCCGTCTTCCTGGTACGCGATGATCGAAGGCGTCGTGCGCGCGCCTTCGCTGTTCTCGATCACCTTGGTGCTGTTGCCTTCCATGATGGCGACGCAGCTGTTGGTGGTGCCGAGGTCGATGCCGATGATCTTGCCCATGTGGGTGCTCCTAAATCTGGTTGTCCCGCAGATGTGGTGCTGCGGCGGAAATTCAATCGTCGAGTCGTGGTTTTTGTGGCTCGGCGCTGCCGCTCACTTCGGCGCAGCCACCGTCACCAGTGCCGGGCGCAGCACGCGCTCGGCGATGGTGTAGCCCTTTTGCAGCACGGCGACCACGGTGTTGGCCTCCTGCTCGGCCGGCACCATGCTGATCGCCTGGTGCTGATGCGGGTCGAACTTGGTGCCTGCGGGCGGGTTGACTTCCTGGACCTTGTTGCGCTCGAGCGCTTGGCCGAGCTGGCGCAGCGTGGCGTGCACGCCCTCGATCAGCTGCTCGGGCGAGCCCTGGCCGCTGGCGTGGGTGGCAATCGCCAGCTCCAGGCTGTCCTTGACCGGCAGCAGACTCTCGGCGAAGGATTCGACCGCGAACTTGCGCGACTTGGCGATTTCCTCGTCGGCACGGCGGCGGGTGTTGTCGGCCTCGGCCTTGGCGCGCAGGTAGCTGTCGGCCAGCTCGAGGTTCTTGGCCTCCAGCTCGGCGATGCGCGCAGCGTTCTCGCTCGCCGCCTCGGCGACGAAGGCGGCGAGCGTGTCGGGCGCCGCATCGCCGGCCGATGCCGTCTGGGGGGAGGGGGCGGCGGACGCAGCGGTCGGATCTGCAGCGGGTTGTGGATGGTTCATGGGTGATTTCCTTGCCGGGGCGCGGCGCTCGGCGCAGCGGTCTCGCCACGAAATGGCGGTCCCGGCAGCGATTTCAAGCCCTTCCGGTGAGGAATTTTTCACGAAGCGTGGGGCACATCACTGTGGCGAGTGAGCGATCGCACGCCAGGGCTCGAAGCTGGCCCCACGATGTCACCTTCCGTAGCACAATAATGGAAATTCATCCCATAAACCGCCTGAGAAGGTGACCCTGGCCGGTTCGCGGTGGGCGGTGTGGGGTGACAGAACAGCACCCATGGAACCGTCAGCCTCTCATTCAGGCCCATTGCCGAACGACCGGGCCCAGCAGAGCCTGGACGCGGCGATGCTCGTCCTCGCACCGCTGGTGCGCTGGTTGCTGCGCACCGGCGTGCACTACGGGGCCCTCGCCCAGGGGCTCAAGCAGGTGTTCATCGCCGAGGCGCGGCGCGAGCTGGAGCGTCGCGACGCCAAGGTGACCGATTCGGCGCTGAGTGTGCTGTCCGGCGTGCACCGCAAGGATGTGCGCACGCTGTCGACCCTGCCCGAGGTGCGCGCTGCGCTGGTACCGACCCCCGCGTCGCTGCTGTTCACCCGCTGGGTGACCGATCCCGCGCTGCGCCTGCCCGACCCGGCGGGTGGTGCTGAGACGCTGCTGCGCACGCGGCTGCCTCGGCACGGCGACATGCCCAGCTTCGAATCCCTGGCGCGCGAAGTGTCCAGCGATGTGCACCCGCGCACCCTGCTCGAAGAGCTGCTTCGCCTGGAGCTGGTGCGCGTCGAGGGTGACGACGTCGTGCTGACTTCGGCACATTTTGTCGCGCCGCGGGCCGAACTGGAGGCGGCGCAGACCTTGGGCGTCAACGTCGCCGACCACCTGAACGCGGCGGTGCACAATCTCAGCGGTGGAGATTCTGCGCGTTTTCTGGAGCAGAGCGTGTTCGCGTACGGGCTGAGCCCGGCATCGGCCGAGCGGCTGGGTGAGTTCGCTCGCGAGCTCTGGTCGCCTGCCTTTGCCGCGATGGTGCAAGCCGCCACCGCCCGTCTGGCCGACGACGATGCCGAGCGGGCGGCCAGCGACCAGCCGCTGCCGCGCGAGCGCATGCGCTTCGGCGCCTATTACTACCGCGAGGCGGAGCCGCCCGAGTCGACGTCGCCCAATCCGACGCCCGCAGACGGGCCGCAGACCTGAAGTGATGGTGATGAACCTTCGTAAGCAGTTCGAATCGATGCCGTCGAGCCCGGCCGGGCCCGCTGGCGAGCCGACGGGGATCGGCCCGGGCGCGCTGGCGCGCTGGGCTGTGCGTCTCGTGGCTGGGGCTCTGGCGCTGACGCTGGTCGCCTGCGGTGGCAGCGGCGTCGGCTCCAACGGGACCGGTGAGACCAAGCAGGGCAGCGGCGTCGGCACCGTGACCGGCTTCGGCAGCGTCATCATCGACGGCGTGGCCTACGAGGACAGCGACGCCGAGGTGCTGGTCGAAGGCAGCGACGGCAGCACCTCGCTGACCGAAACCAAGCTGGGACAGCGTGTCGAGGTCACCTACGAGCCCACCGGCACCGGCCGCGATCTGGCCAAGGTGATCCGCGTCGACGCCAGCCTGATCGGCCCGGTCGGCGCAGTCGATGCCAGTGCCGGCAGCCTGACCGTGCTGGGTCAGACCGTGCAAGTCAACGCCGATGCCGCCCTGGGCCCGGTCACGGTGTTCGACAAGCCGAGCTTCGACGCGACGGTGGGTATGCAGCTGGGCGACGTGAAGGTCGACGACTGGGTCGAGGTGCATGCGATTCGCAAGACCGTCGGCGGCCTCGTTCAGCTGCAGGCAACGCGCGTCGAGGTGTTGGCGCCGACGCCGAAGCCGACGCAGCTGCGCGTCACCGGCACGCTGGCCGGTCTGAATGCCAACGGCTTCAGGCTGGGCGGCCTGAGCGTGCGGCTGGGCTCGGCCACCGTGCTTCAGCCGGCGGGCAGCGCGCTGGCCGATGGCCAGTGGGTGCTGGTCTTTGCCGATGCAGCCAGCTTTGTGCCGGCCACGATGCAGCTCGACGCCGCGCGCATCCGCGTCGGCGAGCGCAGCAGCCCCGCGGTGGTGGCCGACGATGCGGCGGTGAGCGGCTATGTCAACGAGCTCGGCAGCCTTTCGGGCGGCGGCCAGCGCTTCCGCGTGGACGGCGTCTGGGTTGTGACCGATTCGGCCACGGTATTCGACCCGGTGGGCTCGACCTTGGCACTGGCGCGCTATGTGCGAGTCGAAGGCGTCTACGGCGCGGACGGCGCGCTGCACGCCAAGGAGGTTCATGTTCACTCGGAGCAGGACGGTGCGGTGGTCAGCGGCACGATCTTGATGCTCAACGATGACCACGACACCTTCCGTGTGCGTGACACCTGGGTGGTCGTGGACGACCCCAACAAGCTTCACTTCGACGAGTGCAATACGGGCAGCGCCAAGGTAACGGATCTGGCCAACAACCTGTACGTGTCGGTCGTGGGCAAGATGGTCGCCGGTGCCTTGGAGGCCTCGTCGATCACCTGTAAGCCCGAGTCGACGACGTCGGTGGTCGAGCGCGAGGGAACGATCGTGTCGGTCAGTCAGGCGTCGCGCAGCCTGACGATGTCGTTGAACAATGCCCAGTTCGTACAGGTGAGCTGGACCGACACCACCTACTTCCGCGACCTGCGCAACCGTGATCTGGTGGTGGGCCTGCGCATCGACGTCGAGGGCAAGCTCGCCAGCGGCAGCGGCGGTGCGCCGGCATTGCTGACAGCGACGAAGATCAAGCGGGACTGACCGAACCACCAGGCGACTGACCGGCCACCGGGCCGCGGGCTGCTGCCAACGGTGGGCGAGAGTCAATCGTCTGCGTCGTCCACCGAAGCGCTCCAGCGCTGCCAGTCGGCCAGCTGGCGGCGCGCCGCCTTGGTCGGGCGCCCCTGCTCGATGCTCAGCGCCGGCTCGGTGTGCAGGCGGCGCTCGGCGGCCCACTTCGCCTGGGCGGCCAAGCTTTCCGGCGTTTCCTGATACAGCAGCTGCGCCACCGGCGCCGGCCCGCGCGTGCCCGACAGCTCCTGCACCCGCAGCTCGCGCGGCACGGGGCATTGGCCCTGGCGGATGCTGAGCAGATCGCCCCGGCGCAGCTCGCGCGACGGCTTGGCCAGCTGGCCGTTGACCATCACCCGGCCGCGGCCGACCTCCTCGGCCGCCAGGCTGCGGGTCTTGTAGAAACGCGCGGCCCAGAGCCACTTGTCCAGCCGCAGGCTGGCGCGGGCGCCGGCGGGCAGGTCGTCGTCCGCGTCGTCGTCATCGG
>DAOLLE010000272.1:0-5094 GCA_035331205.1 Burkholderiaceae bacterium | reverse complement strand
CCAGCCCGGCGTTGCTCGGCGGATCAGCCCGCCAGCAGCGTGCGGGCCGCGGCGGCCATCGCCTCGGGCCCGGCGTCGGGCAGGTCGATCGCCCTCGCCTGGGCCAGGCCCTGGAAGTGCTGCTGCAGCGAGCGCTCGTAGCCTGGGTCGTAGTGCTGGCGCATCAGGTCGGCGAAGACCTCGGCGATCTGCCCGGCCTGCGCCGCCGCCTGCCATTGCCGCACCAGCTCGTGGCCGCGCAGCTCGATCAGCCCGTCGAGCAGGCTGCACAGCCGCTGCGGGTCGTCGCGCAGGAAGGCGTAGTCCTCCAGCAGCAGCTGCACCCGCTGCGCATCCGGCAGGTTCAGCCAGATGCAGTGCCCCTGCTCGCGCATGCGGGCGATCAGCGCGGCGGGCACCCAGAGCCGGCCGATGCGCTTGCTCTCGCTCTCGACGTAGACCGGTCGCGCCGGGTCGATGGTGCGCAGGCGTTCCCAAATGCGGCTGTCCAACCCCTTCTGGCTGGGCTGCGGCTGGCCGGGCAGGTCGCCGAGGATGGAGCCGCGGTGGCAGGCCAGCGCCTCCAGATCGAGCACCTGGGCGCCCTGGGCGGCCAGCGCCTGCAGCAGGCGGGTCTTGCCCGAGCCAGTGCGGCCGCAAAGCACGCGCCAGTCGAAGCGGGCGGGCCACTGCGCCAGGTCCTCGCGCACCACCGCGCGAAAGGCCTTGTAGCCGCCGTCGACCAGGTGGGTGCGAAAGCCGATGCGCTCCAGGAACCAGGCCAGCGTGCCGGAGCGGTCCCCGCCGCGCCAGCAGTAGACCAGTGGCTTCCAGTCGCGCGGCAGCGGTCGGACCCACTGGTCGATGTGGCGGGCGATGTTGCGCGCCACCAGCGCTGCGCCGACCTTGCGCGCCTCGAAGGCGTTGACCTGTTTGTAGAGCGTGCCGACGATGCGGCGCTCCTCGTCGTCGAGCACCGGCCAATTGACGGCGCCCGGCAGGTGGTCTTCAGCGAACTCGGAGGGCGAGCGCGCATCGATGATCGCATTGAAGGCGCTCAGGTCGGCGGCGGCCTGCGCCGCGGGCAATCGAATCAGGGACATGCCGCGATTGTCGCCGCCGACCAGGGCCGCGTCAGATCGCGAAGCGCGCGCTCTGGGCCGACTGCGCCGCCTGCAGTGCGATCAGGCGGTCGAGCGCATCGCAGACGTCGCTCATGCGGCCGCTGATGACGGTGCGGCGCGCATCGATCGGGTCGACGGTGCAGCGTGCAGCACGGGCCGCCGGGCGCTGCTGGGTGGCCACGGCCAGGCCGGCTGGTTCGGCGCAGTGCTCGCTCGAGCGCTGTGGCGTGGCCACGAAGCCGGTGGTCGGGCGCGGGGCGCGTGCCGGTTGGGGTCGGGACGGACCAGCAGACAGGGCCTGCGCCGCACGGGGGTTGCGCAGCCCCCAGCCGGCCAGGTTCGAGGCGCCGGCCGCTGCGGCCGCCGATTCTGCCGATCCGGCCTGGTGGGCCGCCGTCGCATCGGTCGCTTCGTCGGCGCGCAGGCTGCGCAGGCCATCCAGCAGTTGGCGGCCCAGCGGGGTGGCGACGGCCAGCGGGCGGCGCAGGTTCTGGGACAACCGGCGGGTGATCTGGCGGGTCAGCGTGTCGTACATGATCGGGCTCCGGACGGGACTTGGCTGCTTCAGCGGCGATGCCCTGTGTTTCGGCCCGGCGCGGCGCCGCTGAACCGCGCAAGTGCGGGGGGTGTCGCCGGGTGTGCTTTTCGCACTTCGGTGTACTGCCACCAGGGCCGCGCCGCGGCGCCGCCCATGAAATCCACCACGGCCAGGCAGGTGTCGAGCACGCAGGGGTCATGGCGCCGGCCGCTGCCCTCGCACAGCCGCAGGTACAGCGCGTGGGCGTCCTGCCCGATCAGGTCGCTCGGCCGCTGCAGGCCGATGGCGCGCAGCTCGCGGGCCATGGCCGCGCCGATGTTGGGAATCTGTTCGAGATCGCGGCAGTCTTCGGCACGGGCGGCCTTGACCACGGCACGGTGGCGCACACGCATGCCCTTCTCCTCGACGGGGTCGATGGCCTCGGGGGCCTCGATGGGAATGGCGTCGCCCGCCGCCTCGGGGGCGGCAGGCGCACGGGTCACATCAGCATCGTGTTGCGGATCAGCCCGACCGCGATGCCTTCGACCTGGAAGCCCACACTCTCCGGGCCGACGTGGATGATTTCGAAGTCAGGGTTCTCCGGGATCAGCTCGATGCCGCCCTTGCTGCGGCGAAAGCGCTTGACCGTCACCTCGTCGCCCAGCCGGGCCACGACGATCTGACCGTTCTTGGCCTCGTCGGCGCGCTGCACCGCCAGCAAGTCGCCGTCGAGGATGCCCGCGTCGCGCATGCTCATGCCACGCACCTTGAGCAGGTAGTCGGGCCTGCGGGGGAAGAGGTGGGCCTCGACCACAAAGCTCTGGTCGATGTGCTCCTGCGCCAGGATCGGGCTGCCAGCGGCAACACGGCCCACCAGCGGCAACGTCAGCTGCGCCAGCGAGGGCAGCGGCAGGTTGAACTGGCGTCCCAGGCCCGAGCGGCGCGTCTCGTCCATCGAGCGCAAGGTGTCCGCGCGCAGCCGGATGCCCCGCGAGATGCCGCTGACCAGCTCGATCACGCCCTTGCGTGCCAGCGCCTGCAGGTGCTCCTCGGCCGCATTGGCTGAGCGAAAGCCCAGCTCCGCGGCGATCTCCGCACGCGTGGGCGGCACGCCCGAACGCTCGATGGTGCTTTGGATCAGCTCCAGGATCTGTTGCTGTCTGGCCGTGAGCTTGGGACTGGGTTCCACGGAGCCTCGCGTGCGCGCAGTGCTGCGCGCAAATGGGGAGAAGTAGGGCCGGGACCGCAGTTCCGGCGTGGCAGGATGCGCCTTCATCACGCGGGTCCCCTTGGCTGGCAGGCACTGCCAGCCGACCATTGCGACCTCTGTGATTTCATCCAGTGACTGTATTTTTGTCCAGTTCATCGAGAATGACAAGCCTGAAATCGAAGACCGCGCCGGCACTGGGCGCACAGGACGGGCACCGGGTCGACACGGCCGGGCGAATGGGGAGGGTGGTGGTGGTGCTCGGCACCGGCGGGACGATCGCCGGGGCGTCGAGCACGCCGGGCGATGTGGTGGGCTACCAGGCCGCACAGCGCGGCGTGGCGCAGCTGCTCGGCGTGCTGGGGCCCTACGCCGCCGCGGCGCTACCGGCTGACCTGCAGATCGAGGCCGAACAGGTCGCGCAGGTGGACAGCAAGGACATGAGCCACGCCGTCTGGCGGCGACTGGCCGAGCGGGCCGAGGCGCATCTGGCGCGCCCCGAGGTCTCCGGGGTGGTCGTCACCCACGGCACCGACACGCTCGAAGAAACCGCCTACCTGCTGCACCGCGTGCTCGCGCCCACGAAGCCGCTGGTGATGACCGCGGCGATGCGCCCGGCCGATGCGCTGATGAGCGACGGGCCGCAGAACCTGCTCGACGCGATCGGCCTGGCTGCCAGCGGCGCGCCGCAGGGCTTGGGCGGCGTGCTGCTGGCCATTGGCGGGCGGGTCTGGGCGGGCGCCGAGCTGCGCAAGGTGCACCCCTACCGGCTCGACGCTTTCAACGCTGGGGACGCCGGCCCGCTGGCGCACATCGAGCAGGGCGGCCTGCGCCGACTGCGGTCCTGGCCGCCGCAGGACGGGGGCGTGTCGGCGCTCGGCCTGGCGGTGCTGGCGGCGGACATCTGGCCGGAGGTCCAGATCGTCACCAGCCACGCCGGCGCGGATGGCCGCATCGTCGAGCTGCTGCTCGACGCGGGCGTGCAGGGCCTGGTGGTGGCCTGCACCGGCAACGGCTCGATTCACCAGGACTTGCTGACCACGCTGCTGCGCGCCCAGCAACAGGGCGTGCTGGTGCTGCGCGCGCTTCGCCACGGCGAAGGCCGGATCGTGCCCGGCGCCGCCAGCGTTCTGCCCGACGCGGGCGGCCTGACTCCCGCCCAGGCGCGTGTGGAGCTGCTGCTGCGCCTGCTCGATCGCCGGGGTGGCGGCTGAGCCGGTGACACCGCGGCACATGCCGGCACCTTGATCGGAGGCCAGGCCCTGGTCGGAGGGCCTCGCTCAGCCGCTATGATCCCCGCGCGGCTGACGACGCTCTGGTGGTGGAATCGGTAGACACAGCGGACTTAAAATCCGCCGCCCTCAACCGGCGTACGGGTTCGAGTCCCGTCCGGAGCACCAATCTGTCGGCCCCTGTCAACGGCGTTTGGCCGCAATATCTGGGAAATTTTCACGCGATCATGAGAAGATGACGTCGGCGTTGTTTGCCGCCCCTTGTTTTTCATGACCGAACCGACCTCCCGCAGTGCCCGCTTGGCTACGTTTGGCTGGCGCGTTGCTGTGATCGTGCTGCTGCTGTGGAACCTGCTGGAAACCCGTGCGGTGCGCGACGCGGCCGAGGGTGCGTTGGACGCCGCGGCCGCGGCGCAGCAGGCGGTGGGGGTGTTGCGTGAGGACCTGGACGAGGCGCTGTCCGGCGACAGCCCGGTGGACGACACCACCGAGGCACCTGCGCCAACGGCGCCGGGCACCTCGATGCGCCCGGGCTTTGCTGGCAGCAGCGGTCGACCGGTCTGATTCGCGCTCCGAACGGGCAGCGCTCCCGCGCCGCGTTCAGCTCACCGGGCCACGTGGGACCGCCGCGTCGAGGGCCATCACCTTCGGGCGCAGCTGGGCCCAGTTGGCCTGCGAGGGCCGGTAGATCAGATGCACGACCAGGCCGGGCAGTGAGCTGAGTCGGCGCAGGCCGAGCGCCTGTTCACCGCCCTTGATGATCAGCTCCTCGGCCGGATCGGGCAGGCTCAGCTGCTTGCGGCTGGTGTTGGCCGCGGTCATCAGCAGGGTTCCGCGGCGAGCAAGATCGGTGGCCTCCTGGGCCGAGCCGCTGTGCGCCAGCACCTTGCTGGTCGCCAGGTCGAAGAGGCAGGCGGCCACCACCCCAGGCTGGCGCATGATCTCCTCGACGAAGCGGCGCAGCGCCTGACGCGGGCTGGGCGGCGCGGCGGCAACGCCGGGGGCCGCGGGCATGGGGCGCAGGCCGTCGCGTGG
>DAOLLE010000271.1:0-5099 GCA_035331205.1 Burkholderiaceae bacterium | reverse complement strand
CAGACCGCCGGCTCCTCGCGGCCGCTGCCCACGCGCTGCGGATCGACGAGCCGACGCGGCGCGGCGACGGTGTCGCCCAGCCGCAGCGGAAAGCGCCGCCGCCGCTGTGGATCGTCGGGGGTGTCGTCGGCCATCGCAGGACTGCAAAAAACGCTGCGGGTTCGGCGCGGGCTCAGCCAGCGGTCGGCGTGTCAGACTGCTCGCCGGCCAGCCAGCCCTGCCAGCGCGGCAGGCCGGCGTGGTCGGTCAGGTCGACCTGCAGCGGTGTGACCGAGATCTGGCCATTCGCCACAGCGTGGAAATCAGTCCCTGCGCCGGCCTCGCGGGCATCGCCGGCCGGGCCGATCCAGTAGATCGGCTCGCCACGCGGGTTGATCTGCCGGATCACCGGCTCGCTCGCATGCCGCCGGCCCAACCGCGTGACGCGACGCGGCAGCATGGCCGCATCGGCTCGGCTGGGCACGTTCACATTCAGCAGCCAGGCACCGGGTGGCGGAGCCTGCAGCACCTGCGCGATCACCGCGCGCGCCACCTGCGCCGCGGCATCCAGGTTCTGCCAGCCCTTGTCCACCAGCGAGAACGCGATCGCCGGGATGCCGAAAAGGAAGCCCTCGGTGGCCGCCGCGACCGTGCCGGAGTACAGCGTGTCGTCGCCCAGGTTGGCGCCGTTGTTGATGCCCGAGACCACCAGGTCGGGGCGCTGCGGCAGCAGCCCGGTCAGCGCCACGTGCACACAGTCCGAGGGCGTGCCGTTGACGTAGCGAAAGCCGTTGGCCGCGGTGTGGACCGACAGCGGGCGCTGCAGCGTCAAGGCGTTCGAGGTGCCGCTGGCGTTCTGCTCGGGCGCCACGACCTCGACCTCGCCGAATTCACGACACACCTGTGCCAGCGCGGCCAGGCCGGGGGCAAGGTACCCATCATCGTTCGACACCAGGATGCGCATGCGGCCCATTGTAAGGAGACGTGGCGAACCGCCCGGGGCCGGCCACCGGGTGCTGCGGCTGGCACCTGCGTGACAGGCCGGCGCGCGCCGCAGCGGCGATGATCGCCCGCCGTCGGCCCGCGCCCCGCTGCGCGGGCCACCCCGCGCGCGACGAAGCGCCCTGAACAACGAGGAGACCGACGATGCACGCCTGGCTGTGCGAACAGACCACCGGCCCGCAGGACCTGCAATGGCGCGAGCTGCCCACCCCCGAGCCGGCACCCAACGAGGTGCGCGTGGCGGTGCGCTGCGCCAGCCTGAACTTCCCCGATCTGCTGATCACCCAGGGCAAGTACCAGGTCAGGCCGCCACTGCCCTTCGTACCCGGGCTGGAGTTCTCCGGCGTGGTCGAGGCGGTGGGCACCCAGGTGCGCCAGCTGACGGTGGGCCAGCGCGTGGCGTCCTTCGGCGGCCTGGGCGCCTTCGGCACCGCGGTGTGCGTCGGCGCCGACAAGGTCATGCCGATCCCGGATGCGATGAGCTTCGAGGACGCCGCCGCCTTCATCTGCACCTACGCCACCTCGCACCACGGCCTGATCGACCGCGCCGCGCTGCGCGCTGGTGAAACCGTGCTGGTGCTGGGTGCGGCCGGCGGGGTGGGCAGCGCGGCCATCCAGATTGCCAAGGCCGCAGGCGCGCGGGTGATCGCCGCGGCCTCCAGCGACGAAAAGTGCGCGCTGGCCACGCGCATCGGGGCCGACGCCACGATCCGCTACGACCGCGACGACCTGCGCGAGCAGCTCAAGGCATTGACCGACGGCCGCGGCCCCGACGTCGTCTACGACCCGGTGGGCGGCGATCTGGCCGAGCCGGCCTTCCGCGCCATCGCCTGGCGCGGGCGCTATCTGGTGATCGGCTTTGCGCAGGGCGGCATCCCCGCGCTGCCGCTGAACCTGGCGCTGCTCAAGGGCGCCTCGATCGTCGGCGTGTTCTGGGGCGAGTTCGCTCGCCGCGAGCCGCAGGCCAACGCCGAATCGCTGGCCGAGCTGGCGCGCTGGTACGCCGAGGGCCGCGTCAAGCCGGTGCTCGACCAGGTGCTGCCGATGGCCGAGCTCAAGCAGGGCTACGCCCGCATGGCCGCGCGCCAGGTCATGGGCAAGCTGGTGCTGCGCAACGGCTGAACCCGGCGCCGGTGCCGCAAGGAGCGTGAAAAAATGGCTCTTGCGTGGCTTCCCTGCATTGCAGGCCATTTACCCTGAGACCGAGGGGTGCGCCCGACCCGGGCGCGGGCGCCCCGAACGATAATGAATTCGTGCACGGCGCGCCGTCGTGCCCGCCTCCAGCGGTTGCGTGTTCATCGGTTTGCCAGGGTCTGAGTTCACATGTCCATCCGTGTCCTGATCGTCGAGGACAACGACGTCGCCCGAAGCTTTCTCGCCCGCGTGGTGCGCGAGAGCTTCTCCGACGACATCGTCTTCACGGAAGCCCGTGGGCTCGACGCCGCCCGCCAGGCCCTGGGCGTCGACGACCGTCGGCGCGTACACCCCGACCCCAAGGGCTACCGGCTGATCCTCTGCGACCTCGAGCAGCCCGATGGCAGCGGCCTGGAGCTGCTGGCGCAGCTGGCCGACTACCCGGCGATCAAGATCGCCACCACGCTGCACTCGGACGACGACCACCTCTTCCCCGCGCTGCAGTGCGGCGCCGACGGTTACCTGCTCAAGGAGGACCGCTACGAGGTCCTGGTCGAGGAGCTGCAGAAGATCGTGCGCGGCCAGCCCTCGCTGTCCCCGGCGATCGCGCGGCGCTTCCTGGGCTTCTTCCGCGGCATCGACCACCACCGCAACGGCGGCAACGGTGGATCGGGAGACTCCACCTTCGGCGGCCTGAGCGACTTCGGCTCACGCACGCTGCCCGCTCCGCTGGGCAGCCCCGCCGGCGACATGCCCGGCCTGAACGGCCGCGAGCACGAGGTGCTCACGCACCTCGCCAAGGGCTTCACGATCAAGGAAATCGCCCGCCTGATGGGCATCAAATGGTTTGCGGTCAACGACCACATCCGCTCCGTCTACCGCAAGCTCGCCCAGCACAGCTCGCCGGACGACGCGGTCGAGCACGCCCGGCAGTCGCGCGCCTGAAGCGCCACGCCGAGCCAACCAGCCCGGTTCGGCCGGCCTCAGAGCCTGGGCGTTCTTCCCCAGCGCCGACGACGGTTGAGGCGGGCATGCTGCGCCGCCAGGAGCGCGCGACGACAAGACGGCAAGACCCTGGGGCTGTTCGGTGAAGACGAAGGCACCGCCCGAGCCGAGGCGGCCTTGCCGGTGGACACCCGAGCCAGGGGAGAGGCCCGGGTGCGCGAGCCGCAATGCAGCCAGGTCGAGCTGCGGGCGGTGGAGCTGGACTCGCTGCTGCAGGCGGACCACCAGGCGCGAGATCGGGCGGCTGAGTCTGGACGGCGACGCCTGCCGCTGGATCCGTGGCGGGGTGAACGTCAACGACCACGCGCTCGACGACTTCCGCTCGGACCAAGTGGCGCTGCTCGATGAGCTGCTCAGCAGCCATGTGGCGGCGCTGGCGGCCATCGGGGTCGTGAGCCTGGTGCGGGTGGCGAAGGACGGGGTGCGGGTGCGCGCCAGCGCGGGGGCGGCGAGCTTCGAGCGGCGCGAGCGGCTGGGCCAGCAGCTCGAGCTGGCCCAGCCGCTGGCCGATCGCACCGAGCTGTATGCGCCGGTACCCAAGCCGCGCCGGGGCAAGGGCGACGACGAGCCGCCGGCGCCGGGCAGCGCGTTCGAGCCCAAGGCCGACGACAGCCCCGCGGCGGCGAACTGGCGCTCGCGCATGAGCAGCGAGGCGGGGCGCGAGATTTACAAGGAGCGCGCGGCCACGACCGAATGCGTCAATGCCCAGGCACGCAACCGATGCTGCAGCGCCTGCCGGTGCGCGGGCGTCCGAAGGTGCGTTGCGTGGCGCTGTTGTACGCGCTGGCGCACACGCCCACCTGAGTGGCTGGGGAGGCCTGCGCACATCGCCCTGCAGCGCCAGCCAGACCGTCATCATCCCCGCACGCCGGCACCGAGCGTTCAACTCGACGGGCCATCGGCCCAGCCATTGCTGGCTGGATCCAGCCGCGAGAGTGAATGCTTCTCACGCTCTCAGTGACCGCCCAGGACGACTGCTGCGCCAGGTACGGCCTCGGCGCACCGGGTCAGGCAGTGCGCGAGGTAGGCCGCGGCTGGCGTGAATGGCACATCCGGCCGGGTGAGCAGCAGCAGCTCCACATCGCAGGGCCGAAGGGCGCAGGGGTCGATCGCGACGATCCCGCGCGACTCCGGGTGGCCCAGCAGCGGTGCGGGAAACAGGCTCACCGCGTCCGAGTGGCGCAGCAGCGTCATCGCGGCCAGCGTCTCGCACAGCACCACGCGCCGGGGCGGTTCGACACCGGCGAGCGCGAACATGGCGTCGATGCGCGGCTGCTGCCCGTTGGCGATCGGCTGGGTGAAGACCCATTCCTGCGCGGCCAGCGCGCGGGGGTTCGGGTCGGCCAACACCGGGTGCCCCTCGCGCAGCACGACGTGCTGGGGGGCCTGCAGGATGCGCCGGCAGAGGAACTCGTCGCCGCCGAGTTCGCCCACGTCGGCCGCCACCACCGCGATGTCCAGCGTGCCGGCCCGCAGGCCCGGCAGCACGCGGGCCATCAGGCCTTCGATGAGCTGCACCTGCACGTCCCGATAGCGCTGGCGGAACCAGCGGAAGGCTTCACCCAGTCCGGCCAGCGTGACGAAGGGGGTCACGCCCAGGCGCACGCTGCCGGCGTCCTCCCCCGCGGCCTGGCGCAGGTCGTCGCGTGCCAGCGCCACCTGGCGGGTGATCACCCGCGCGCGGGCCAGCAGGCGCGTTCCCGCCTCGGTCAGG
Organism: Burkholderiaceae bacterium; assembly: GCA_035331205.1. Taxonomy (GTDB): domain Bacteria; phylum Pseudomonadota; class Gammaproteobacteria; order Burkholderiales; family Burkholderiaceae_C; genus Sphaerotilus. The sequence continues at coordinate 265 of DAOLLE010000271.1, read as the reverse complement.
TCCACGCCGCGAGAGCGGCGCAGCAGCAGCGGCACGCCGGCTTCCTCCTCCAGCAACCGCATCGACTTGGTCACCGCCGCCTGCGACAGGTGCAGGCCACGCGCGGCCGCGCGGATGCCGCCGTGTTCGACGACGGCGACCAGGACCTGCAGCTGCTGGAGTTTCATCGGGAGGGCGAGTCTGGGACGGGGCCGGGGGGTGACGGGGCCCTTGGGTGGGGTACGGCGGGGTACGGCGGGGCTTGAAGCCCGCGCCATTGTGGCCC
>DAOLLE010000270.1:0-5101 GCA_035331205.1 Burkholderiaceae bacterium | reverse complement strand
GACATGATGCGCCCCATCGCCTCGCCCCCACCTCCCCCACCGTCCACCAACGCCAGCACCCCGCCCGAGGCAGACGACGCCCCGCTGGACCTGAACCTGCTGCGCGTGCTGCGCAGCGTCTACGCCACGCGCCACGTCTCCCGCGCCGGGGATGAGCTGGGCATGACGCAGTCCGCCGTCAGCAACGCGCTGCGGCGGCTGCGCCAGCGCCTGGGCGATGAGCTCTTCATCCGCTCGGCGCAGGGCATGCTGCCCACCGCGCGGGTGGAGGCCCTGATCGGGGGGGTGAATTCAGGGCTGGCGCAGATCGACGCCGCGCTGGCGGCACCGCCGGCCTTCGACCCCGCACGCTCCACGCGCAGCCTGCGGCTGCTGGGCAACGACCTGGCGCAGATGGTCTTCCTGCCGCGGCTGCTGGCGCACTTCGACGCGGTGGCGCCGGGCATCCGGCTGGAGACGGTGGACGCGCCGGTCGACGAGGCGCGCCGCCTGCTGCAGGACGGGCGCGTCGATCTGGCGCTGGGGAACTGGCCCCCGCTGGGCGAGGACTTCCACCGCCAACGCCTCTTCTCAGAGACGCTGGTGGTGCTGATGAGCCGGCAGCACCCGCTGTGGGGCCGCGAGCTCAGCCGCGAGGATTACTTGCGCGAGGCTCACGTGGACTACCGGCCGAGCGGTGCCACCTACTCGCACCTCCAGACGCTGCTGGACCGCGCCCTCGACCAGGAAGGCCTGAAGCGCGAAGTGCGGGTGATCGCCGGCCACGCGCTGGGCCTGGCCTCGATCATCGGTTCATCGCGCCTGCTGCTCACCCTTCCCGGGCGGCTGGCGCAGGCGCTGAGTGCGGGCCGCGACGCACTGGGCATCGCCGCCCTGCCCTTCCCCAGCCCGGCCTTCACGATCAGTCAGCAGTGGCACACGCGTGCGCACCGCGATCCGGGACTGGTCTGGCTGCGTCGCCAGGTGGTGACGCTGCTGGGGGAGGATTGACGCCACCGCGCAGGCGGCAGCGTCCACAGGCTCAGGGATCGGTGACCCCAGGGGCTCAGATCGCGCGGATGCGCGCGGCCATCGGGCCCTTGTCGCCCTGCTTGATTTCGAATTCGACGCGCTGGTTTTCGACCAGGGTCTTGAAGCCCGTGCCCTGGATTTCCTTGAAGTGGGCGAACAGATCCTTGCTGCCGTTGTCGGGCGCGATGAAGCCGAAGCCCTTGCTTTCGTTGAACCACTTGACGGTGCCGGTTTCGAGAGACATGGTGTACTTGCCTTGCAAAAAGATGATTTCGGGAGGGATGCCCCAGCTCTGGCTGGTGCAATTCAGCAGCCGGTGGATCACCGGCGTGCGGAAAGGGGGAAAGGGTCGGATCGCTGGCGCTGCGCAGTCCAGCACATTCACCGGCGGCGCACCGCAGGGCGCGGCATCGACGGGCCCTTGTTTTCCAGGTGGCGGAAGGTGATGCGGCCCTTGTTCAGGTCGTAGGGCGACAGCTCCAGCGACACCTTGTCACCCGCCAGGATGCGGATGTGGTGCTTGCGCATCTTGCCGGCGGTATAGGCCACCAACTCATGGCCGTTTTCCAGCTTCACGCGGTAGCGCGAGTCGGGCAGCACCTCTTCGACGAGGCCGCGCATTTCGATCAGTTCTTCTTTGGCCAACGGGATGGACTCCGGAGTGCAGGAAGGGGCGATTCGGACGACGACGGCGCCGACGCGTTCAGCCAGGCCAGCGCCTGGTCACGCGCGAACCGCGAGGCCGCGTGGCCGGAATCGAAGGAGGGGGAGAACCGCAGGACGCGGTCATGGGTCGCGCGGCCACGGCCGCTGCGGATGGACACCGCGGCGCGAAACTCGCCGCCGGGCGCCTCTCGGGTCAGGTCGGTCACAAGGTACTTGCCGACCTGGAACGAAGCTTGAATGATGGTCTTTCGGGCAAAGCCAGGGTGACCGATACAGCGGCCCCCCGTCGGGAAAGCGATGTGCGCACGGCGCACGTCGGCGAAGTTGAGCTCACGGTCCGGCGGCTGGGGCGCAGGGGTACTCGCTGCGGCCCAGGGGCAGCCAGAACACGGAGATCGCCGAGGCAATCAGGACATCTGGCGGAAGGAGAGATCAACACTGATCTCTGCGTGATCGATTGAATCGGGCGAGAGCCCATCGATCCGAAGAATTTGGCAGTCTAGCACACACCCGTCGCATTGAGCGATATCGAGCGTCCGTCCATGCGGCAGCCGGTCAGAATGCGCGGCGAACGCCGACCGGGGGCGGCGGCGCTGGCAGGCTTTGGACGACCTCGAGGCCTGCGGCGCTCGCAGGACGTGAAGCGACGCCATCGACGTCGGGGCGCGCGACGCCCAGGTTGCCGCCCAAGTCGCCGGTGCTCTGGGCCCGGGCGCCCAGGGTCGCTGCGGCGATCAGAACGGCGACGCCGAGACCCCGCGAGAGGCGATGCGGCCGAACACCCGCTGCCGGCCCGACGGCAAGCCCCGCAGCATCCCGCAGGGCAACGGCAGACGCTGCACCAGCCCTCAACGTCGACGTCATACGACCAGACGCACGAGCTTGTCCGCCACGCTGCCGTCGACCCAGAGCTCCCGGTTCCGATCGATCAGCGCGAGGTACTCGGGGTCCTGCATCAGCTGCATGGTCTGCGCCGTCATCTTGTCGAGGCTTTCGAAGTCGAGATGCCATTCGACCCGGGTACCGCCGAACATCTGGGCGCCAAAGCGCATGGTCATGCCGTGGTGCTCACGAACATAGGAGGTCACCTCGGCGGCGTACTTCAAGGCCGCGGGCATCGAGGCGATGTGGCGCACTGTGGCGCTGCGAATGAATCGGAACATCGGGCTCTCCAGTGGAAGGTTCATGACATCGCCTTGATGGCGTGACACAGACTCTGCGCCGGCGCCGGCCCGCCGCGTTGAGCCGGCTCAGCACAGGACGCAGGGCCCCGGACAGCAGCGTCAGCAGCCCGTCGAGCAGGCCGCGCCCTTTGCGGCGGCCCCGGTTCACCTCGCATCGACTCGTCATGTGGGCTCCCCGGTCATGGCCTCGAGCAGCGCTCGCCTGACCAGTGTCTCGATCAGCAGCAGCTTGTGCGCGTGGTCGCGCAAGGGGTGGCGCCGTCCGGCGCGGCGCTGGGCTCGTCGGTCGTGCGCCCGTGCAGCCATTGCTCGGCCGCGTGCGTGCGGAGCGGCTCCGGGGACTCCGCGCTGAGCACCACCGAGGCGACGCAGCAGCGCTGCCAGCGGCCCAGCTCCAGCAGCTCACTGCGCGGCAGCGTCCCGGCATCCACGCGCTGAATTCAAGGCGTCGGCATCGCCACTGACCGAGTTGGCCGAGCGCTACAGCATCACCGTGGCGACGGCCCGCAAGTGGAAGTCGCGGCAGACGACCGAAGACCTCTCCCATCGCCCGCACAAGTTGAGCACCACGCCGACGCCTGCGCAGGAGATCAACGTCGTCGAGTTGCGCCGCCCAAGTCGTTCACGGACTACGTGCCGGGCCCTGTCCATGTGGACATCAAGTACCTGCCGCAAAGGCCCGACGAGAAGGCCCGGCGCTACCTGTTCGTGTCCATCGACCGGGCCACGCGCTGGGTGTACCAGCGCATCTACGCGCACCAGGACGAAGCCGCCGCCAGCGACTTCCTGCGCCGGCTCGGCCAGGCCGCGCCGATGAAGATCCAGACGGTGCTCACCGACAACGGCAGTCAGTTCACCGACCGCTTCACCAACAAGACCCAAACACCCAGCGCTCGACATGCGTTCGACCGGGGCTGTGCCGAACTGGGCATCGAGCACCGGCTGTGCCGACCGCGCCATCCCCAGACCAACGGCATGGTCGAACGATTCAACGGCCGCATCAGCGAGATCCTCGGCCAGGCGCGCATCAAGTCCGCCGAGGAGCTGGCGACAACGCTCGGCCCTTGGCGGCGGGCGTCTCCTCAGGCCGCGCCGTACTCGCGCTTGAGCACCGCCTTGAGCAGCTTGCCGGCCGGGTTGCGCGGCAGCGGGTCCGGGTGGACGTGCACCACGTGCGGCACCTTGTAGGCCGCCAGCCGCGCCGCCACATGGGCGCGCACCGCCTCGGGCTCGACCACGGCGCCGGCGGCCGGCACCACCACCGCCACCACCGCCTCGCCGGTGACCTCGTCGGGGCGGGCGAAGACCGCCGCCTCCTCGACGCCCGGGTAGTGCAGCAGGCAGGACTCCACCTCGGCGGCGGCGATCTTCTCGCCGCTGCGGTTGACGACGTCCTTGAGGCGGTCGATCACGCGCAGGCAGCCGTCCTCGTCGAGCAGGCCGATGTCGCCGCTGTGCAGCCAACCCTCGGCGTCCAGCGCCTGCGCCGTCGCCCCGGGCTGGCCCCAGTAGCCCTGCATCAGCGTGACGCCGCGCAGCAGGAGCTCGCCGGCCTCGCCGCGCGGCAGCGGCCTGCCGTCGGGCGCCACCACGCGCAGCTCGACGATCGGCGAGAGCAGCCCGGAGGTCTGGGGCCTCGCTGCGAACACGGTCCCCGAGGCGGCGGCGCCGACGCCGTTGCTCTCGGTCATGCCGAAGCCGATGCCCGACATCGAATTCGGGCGGCGCGCCAGCACCTCGTCGATCAGGCGCTGCGGCAGCCCGGCACCGCCGAAGCCCACGCCGCCCAGGCTGGCGGTGACGGCCGGGTCGTCGAAGCCGGGCTGGGCCAGCAGCTGCATGACCATCGCCGGTGCGCCGTTGAACTGGGTGATGCGCTCGCTGCGGATCAGCGCCAGCGCCTGCGCGGGGTCCCAGCGGTGCATCAGCACCAGGCGCCGGCCGTGGCGCAGCGCGCTCAGCAGCTGGGCATGCAGGCCGCTGACGTGGAACAGCGGCACGGCGGTCAGGGTCGTCGGCGGCAGCCCCCGGGCGGTCAAGGCCGCCACCGCCGCCGGCGAGGTCAGCGCCGACAGCGCGCCGATGTAGTCGATGTTGAACAGCGCCTGGCACACCGCGCGCTGGCTCGACAGGGCCCCCTTGGCCCGGCTGGTCGCCCCGGAGGTGAAGAGGATCAGCGCCGGGTCGTCCGGCCCGAGCTGGGGCGGCTGCAGCGCCGGCGCGCCCGGCGCGGTCAGCGC
>DAOLLE010000269.1:0-5102 GCA_035331205.1 Burkholderiaceae bacterium | reverse complement strand
CTTTGGTCATTCAACTATTATAGTTAATTCTGTATTTAATTGCCATGTTAATAACTGCCAAGGTGTTCTCCACTTTACTCTAGCTTAATGGAGAAAAGCTTCTCACCATCTGGCCTCCTTGCGATGCCACCATCAATGAACGCCAGTAGGTTACCGTTCACGGCGTAAACCTCGGAGCCGTCAATACGGTAAAGGATTTGTGAGCCTCGCCTTATGAACTCGTCTTCATCGATTCGCCCGATCTGCTTGTCGTTGGCGTCGAAGACGTTGTATCTGCCTTGGCTGTAGTCGATTTCCATGACTCTTCCTCCGGATGTTGACAGAGATTGACTTGTGCTGTTTCGTGTGAAGGAATTGACTTTTCGTGGACGACAACCTTACGCCGCTTTGCACGACTTCCATCGTCCAACGCAGACAGCCTGAGCCACGCCAAGTCCTTGATGCATTTCGATTTCTCCCTCGTAAACTGCAACGCCACACAGTACAAAAACCGCCGCCGAAAGCGGCGTGTGCGATTTGCTGATTCTGCGCACTGCCGGGTACCGCGGCAAGGGGATCTGCGCAACGTTCAGCGATGGGCGGACGGGAAGATGTCACGGGGGCGCGAGGCAGGAGGGGGGCGGCTTCTCCCCGTCCCCGCCGCCCGCTCCGGCTCGCCACCTGGGACTTACCCCAGATCAATGTGATACACATGCAATTGCTATTGCGCAATCATGTGTATCACTTTAACCTTCACTCCGCGTTGCACAGGACCGCCGCCGCCCAGCGGACCGGCGAGTCACCCACCCCCACCCCGCACCCGGAGACACCCCCATGGCCATGAACAAGGACAAGTTCGCGCAGAAGATGGAATTCCCGCCTGCCGTCGAGCAGCCGAACGTCTACCCGCTGAGCTGGCATGCGCACACCGCGAAGCTGGAGGAGATCTGGGACGCCGCCCAGCGCGAGAACTGGGACCCGAAGAAGCTGCCCTGGGAGAGCTTCGACGTCAGCCGCTACACCTGGGAGCAGCGCGAGGCGATTGCCTACTGGTGGACGCTGCTGAGCGTGTTCGACGCCTCGGCGCCGCCGGTGTTTGCCTCGGCCTTCATCAAGACCTACGAGGCGCATGAGGAGGACGCGGTGCGCCGCTGCTTCTTCAGCGTCACCCGCGACGAGCAGAACCACGAGCAGATGTGCGGGCTGGCGATCACCAAGTTCCTGGGGCACCCGGACCCGATCACCTACGAGCCCAAGACGGACCTGGGCCGGCGCTTGCAGAAGAACGCCAAGTGGCTGTACTTCAATGGCGGACGCTACTGGACGGGCTACAAGCAGGCGGTGCCGAAGTACAGCCTGGCGGTGCTGTTCAGCTCCTTCCTGATGGGCGAGATCGCCGCCGCAACCATCTTCCACCAGATGGCCGCGGGCTGCACCGAGCCGGTGTTCAAGGCCGCCTTCCGCAACATCGGCAAGGACGAGGGCCGCCACATGGGCATCTGCATGGCGCTGATGGAGCGCGACTACCCGAAGCTGGCCATCGAGGACCGCAGCCTGATCACCAAGCAGATCCGCGCGGGCTACCTGTTCCTGTCGGCCGTGCTGTTCGAGCCGCCGATGGAGTTCTGGGACCTGCCGGCCGACTTCATCGACAACCAGCGCGAGGGCGAGAAGATCGCCCGCGACGCCGGCTTCGCAATTCCCGGCTACGAGGCCAAGAAGAACAACTGGCGCGCGGCGATCCTGAACCTGAAGGGCGTGCTGGACAAGTACGGGATTCCGTTCCCCGCCATCCCGGAAGTCGGCATCACCGGCCAGGAAGTCTCCGACGTGGAGATGGAAGACATCATTCCTGTGTTCTGATTCGCCGACGATCCAGCGACGCCGCCATGAATGAAATCAAGCTGAAGCCCTCGGGCAAGTCCGTCGCCTGCCAGGACGGGGACACCGTGCTGCAGGCGCTGGAGCGCGCAGGGTTTGCTCTGCCGAACAACTGCCGCGCGGGGGCCTGCGGGGAGTGCAAGGTCAAGGTGACGGCCGGGCAGTTCGACCAGGGCTTCGTGCTGGACATGGCGCTGTCGCAGGAAGAGCGCCACCAAGGCTACGGCCTGATGTGCATGGCCAAGCCGATCTCGCCGGTGCTGGAGATCGACTGGGGCACGGAGGACGCCAAGCCCAAGCTCTTCCCGCCGCGCGAGGACCAGGCCTACGTGGTGGTGGACCGCATCGCGCGCACGCCGCTGATCACCGAGTTCGTGCTGCGCCCGCTGGGCGCGCCGATGCGCTTCTGGCCCGGCCAGTACGTGATGCTCGGCAACCCGGCAGCGGGCGTGCCGATGCGGGCCTACTCGCTGGCCAACGCGCCGCGGCCGGACGGGGAGATCTGCCTGCAGGTCACCCGCCAGGGCGACGGTCAATCGACCGGCCGCACCCCGCGCTGGCTGCACGACGAGGTGCCGGTGGGCGGCCAGGTGACGCTGTCCGGCCCGCACGGCACCTTCATCGGCGACCCGTCGGTGGACACGCCCGTGCTCTGCCTGGCGGCGGGCTCCGGGCTGGCGCCGATCCTCTCGCTGACCGAGGCGGCGCTCAAGCGCGGCTACCCGCAGCCGGTGGCGCTGATGTTCTCGGCGCGCGAAGAGGCCGACCTCTACGACCGCGGCCTGATGGCCTGGTGGCAGGCGCGGCACCCCAACTTCCGCTATGTGCCGACGCTGACGCGCGAGCAGAAGCCCGGCATCCTGCACGGCCGCATCCCGGCGCTGCTGGGCCGGGAGTTTCCGGACCTGTGGGAGCACAGCGTCTTCATCGCTGGCTCCACCGAATTCGTCGACGCCTGCGTCGAGCGGGTCAAGCAGCTGGGCGCGCAGCCGCAGCGCATCCACACCGAGGGGTTCTTCGCGCAGCAGGGGTGAGGGGCAGGCGGGTGGTGTCCGCCCGCCCGTCAGCTCTCCCGTCAGCCCGCCCCGGCGACCAGGTTGGCCGGCGCGACGCCCGCAGACAGCATGGCCGCCAGCAGCGCCTTGTCGAGCGTGGCCAGCGGCAACCGGCGGCGCAGGGCCAGTTCGAGGTAGCTGGCGTCGTAGGTGGTCAGGCCGTGCCGGGCCGCCAGGGCGTCCAGCGCCACCATGTCCACCGGCTCACGGTCGACCTGCAGGCGGACCGCCGCGGCGAGGGCGACCAGTTCAACCCGCTTGTCCGACGTGATGCGGCGACGACGCTCGGCGCCCAGCAGCAGGTTGCCGATCTCCAGGCGCCACAGCGCGGGCACCCAGACCCCGCCACCTGCCGTGGCATTCAAGGCGGCCTCGGTGAAGGGCGTGGCCTCGTCCGGCAAGAACCAGGCCGCAGCCACCGACGCATCGACGACAAAGGGCCCGGGCGTCATCCGCGCCGGCCTTCGGCGATCAGATCCCGTGCGCTGTCGCCCGCCAGGCTCACCCCTTCGCGGGCCGCGCGCAGCCGCGCCACCGCGTCGATGCCGCGCGCCTGTGCGGCATCCCCCTCCTCGGGAGGCGCAAGCCGCGCCACCACCTTGCCCCGCCGGGTGATGGCGATCACCTCGCCCGCGAGCACGCGGTCCACCAGCTCGGACAGGCGATTCTTCGCTTCGAACAGGGCCACTTCGGTCATGGATTCACCTCGGAGTCAGGCGGAAATATAGCTAGCTAGCTTTCTGATCGCAATTCAGGCCAAGGGTTCACCCGATCCATCCCCGGTGGAATAAACCGCCTCCCCGCGGTGTTCTTGCCAATGTGCCGAGCGTTTTCGGCCGCATCGCCCAGCCACCCACGAGGAGCCGCCATGGTCCAGCCCGTTCTGTTCTCCCATACCCTCAACGTCTTCACGCTGCGCGCCAGCCGCACGGCCACGCTGGCGGCGATCGCCGCGGTGCTGGCCGGCTGTGCCGGCTACGGCGGCTCTGGCCCGGCCGCGCCCGCTGCGACGCAGGATGGCGTACTCGTCGGAACGGTCAACCAGATGTCGCTCTACACCTTCGACCGCGACCCGGCCGGCGGCGGCAAGAGCGTGTGCAACGGTCCCTGCGCCACCAACTGGCCACCCCTGAAGGCCGAGGCCAGCTCGCTGCCGATGGGCGACTGGAGCGTCATCACCCGCGACGACGGGGCGAAGCAGTGGGCCTTCAAGGGCAAGCCGCTGTACTTCTGGATCAAGGACCAGAAGCCGGGCGACCGCACGGGCGACGGGTTCAACAACGTCTGGCACCTGGCTCGGCCCTGAACAAGGGGCGCCTTGAACCGCCGCCCTCCGCGCAAACCCGGCCCTGAGGCCCCCCTGCCCGCAGGCAAGATCGCGCCGCCATGACGCTGGACGACGTGCTGCCTCATCTGCCCCGCCTGCGCCGCCACGCGCGGCTGCTGGCCGGCGATGCGGCGCGCGCCGACGACCTGCTGCAGGACACGCTGGAGCGCGCGGCGCGCAAGGCGGCACTCTGGCAGCCGCCGCCCGGCGTGGAGGCGGGCGTGGCGCTGCGATCCTGGCTGTTCACGCTGATGCACCACCTGCACCTGAACCAGCGGCGCGACGCACGCGACCACCGGTTCGAACCCTACGACGATGAAGGCGGCAGCCAGGACCCGCTGCACGAGCCGCACCGCGACCTCGCCACCCGGATGGATCTGGAAAAGGCCCTGGCCCAGTTGCCGGACGAGGCCCGCCAGGTGCTGCTGCTGGTCTGCGTCGAAGAACTGAGCTACGAAGCTGCCGCCCAGGTGCTGGCGGTGCCGGTCGGCACGGTGATGTCGCGCCTGTCGCGCGCCCGCGAGCGGCTGCGCCGGCTGATGGACCCGCCGGCGGTCGGCAGTGCCACGCCGCTGCGGAGGATCCGGCCATGAGCGAGTTCCTGAACGAGCCCTGGTCCGCGCCGGACGACCCCACGCTGCACGCCTACGTCGACGGCGAACTGACGCCGGAGGACGCCGCGCGCGTCGCCACCTGGCTGCAGGCGCACCCGGCCGAGGCGCAACGCGTGCTGACTTGGCAGGCCCAGCGCCAGCAGCTGCAGGCGCTGCACCTCGATCTACTGAGCGAACCGCTGCCGCCTCGCCTGCTGCAGGCCTGGGCGGCGGCGGTCGAGTCGGGCGCCGGCTTCGACCTGCGGC
>DAOLLE010000268.1:0-5111 GCA_035331205.1 Burkholderiaceae bacterium | reverse complement strand
CCCCGCTGCCCCCGCCGGTGCAGCGCTGGCTGCGCAGCGCCGGCGTGCTGGGCCGGCCGCCGGTGCGTGCGGTGCGGGTCGACTTCGACGCCACGCTTTACCGCGCGCCCGGCCAGAGCGGCATGAGCGGCCCGGCCACGCAGATCGACATCCTCGCGCCGAGGCCGCGCCGGCTGTTCCACATGCGCACCCGCATGCTCGGCCTGCCGGTGCAGGTGCTGCACGACTACCGCGCCGATCACCCGGGTCAGGAAGCGACCATGCGCGTGCGCTTGGCCAGCCTGGCCAACGTGGCGGACTTTTCCGGCCCGCTGCTCTCGGCCACCGAGACGGTGACCCTGCTCAACGACCTCTGCGCCTACGCCCCCTCCGCACTGGCCGACCCGGCCTGGCGCGCCAATTTCCGCTGGCAGCCGGTGGACGACGGCCAGGCGCGCGTCAGCTTCACCCAGGGCCCGCACACGGTGAGCGCGCTGTTGACGGTGGACGCGGCCGGCCACCTGGTGGACTTTCGCTCCGAGGACCGCGGCGACGTGAAGGCCAACGACCGCGTCGAGCGCATGCCCTGGACCACGCCGCTGTCCGGCTTCCGCCGGCTCGACAGCGGTCGCAGCGTCCCCGGCCGCGGCGACGCCATCTGGCACCGCGCCGACGGCCCGTTCGTCTATGGGCGCTTCGCGGTCACGTCGGTGGCGTACGACGAGGCGGCGCTGCGCGGATGAACGCGGCGCCGACCCCGAGTGCCGTCAGCGCCCGAGGTCCTTGGCGGACACGCCGGCGATGCCCCAGTTCTCCTTGGGCATCTCGTGGATCCAGACGCGGATGGTTTCCTTCTTCGCGTCGGTGGCCTCGTGCAGCGCCTGGGTCACCTTCTCGATGACGGCCTTCTTCTGCTCGGGCGTGCGGCCTTCGAGCATGTAGATCTGGGCAAACGGCATGGTCGGCTCCTGTCCCGGATACTCACTCGGGCTTGATGTTGGCGGACTTGATGACCTTGGTCCAACGCGCCGTTTCCTCGCGGATGTAGGCGCTGAACTGCTCGGGCGTGGTCGGGTGCGGCTCGGCGCCGATCTGCGCGAAGCGCTCGGCGGCGTCGGGCGACTTCAGCGCGTCGGTGACGACGCGGTTGAGCGTGGCCACCACCTCCTTGGGCGTGCCAGCCGGGGCGATCAGGCCGAACCAGGTCGGCACGTCGAAGCCGGGGAAGCCCTGCTCGGCCACCGTCGGCACGTTGGGCAGCATCTTGCTGCGCGTGGCCGAGGTGATCGCGATGGCCTTGAGCTTGCCGGAGGTGACGTGCTGCGCGGCGCTGGTCAGCGAGCTTTCGAAGCTCACCAGCACGTTGCCGGACAGCAGATCCTGCACCGCGGCGGCCGTGCCCTTGTAGGGCACGTGCTGCAGGTCCACGCCCGCCAGCGCCTGCAGGTACTCGCCCGCCAGGTGGTTGGAGGTGCCGATGCCCGAGCTGGCGTAATTCAGCTTGCCCGGGTTGGCCTTGGCGTAGGCCAGGAGGCCCTTGAGGTCGTTGAACGGCGCGTTCGGGTTCGCCAGGATGGCGCCCTTGGCGATGCCCACCAGCGTGATCGGCGCGAAGTCCTTCGCCACGTTGTAGGGCAGCTTCTCGTACAGGCCGGGGGCGATCGCCAGGCTGGAGATCGCGCCAATGCCCAGCGTGTAGCCGTCCGGCGCGGACTTGGCCACGACGTCGGTGCCCAGGTTTCCGCCGGCACCGGCGCGGTTCTCGACCACCACCGTCTGCTTCAGCGCATCGCCGATCACCTTGGCCACGTAGCGGCCCATGATGTCGGTGGGGCCGCCCGGGGCGAAGGGCACGATGATCCTGATCGGCTTGCTCGGGTAGGCGTCGGCAGCCTGGGCGGGTAGGCCAACCAGCGAGCCGGTCAATGCCAAGGCCATGCCAAGGAAGCGAGCGCGGGAAAGAAAGGCGGGATTCATGAGGGCGTCGGTTCAGTGTTGGATCGGGAAAACTCAGTGGGGCGGCGCGGGCGCCCTGGCCATCGTTCTGAATCCGATGTGGGAAGTGCCGGAGTCGACCTCACGCGCCTGTCGGGCCGAGGGCCGATAGCGCATGCACCAGTTGGGCGCGCACAAGTAGGAGCCGCCCTTGATGACCTTGGCTGGAATGCCCGGCTGGCGGGGGTCGAAGCTGTCGGCCTCGCCAGGCCCTTCGGGATCCGCTTCGGCCCTGTTGCGGTGCCCGGGGGCGTACCACGTGCGGGTCCATTGCCACACGTTGCCGGCCATGTCGAACAGGCCATAGCCGTTGGGCATGAAACAGCCCACCGGCGAGGTGCCCGAGAAGCCGTCTGTCGCAAGGTTCTCGTCCGGGAAGCGCCCCTCCCAGGTGTTGGCCATCGGCTTGCCATCGGGTGTGAAGCGGTCTCCCCAGACGTAGGTCTTCCCGTCCAGGCCCCCGCGGGCCGCGTATTCCCACTGCGCCTCGCTCGGCAGTTCACGCCCCAGCCAGCGGGCATAGGCCAACGCATCCTCGTAGGCCACGTGCACCACGGGGTGGTTCTCGCGTCCGGCCAGGCTGCTGCCGGGGCCTTCGGGCTGACGCCAACTGGCCCCGGCCACATAACGCCAGCGACCCGGTGCGGACGGATTGGGCAGGGTGAACACCGCCGAGCCCGGTGCACGCATCGCCGCCGGCAGGTCGGGGTGCCGAACCAGATCGGGCTGCCTTTCGGCCAGCGTCACGTAGCCGGTGGCTTCGACGAAGCGGCGGAACTGCGCGTTGGTGACGTCATGCGCGTCGATCCAGAACCCGGAGACGCTCACGGGGTGCACCAGGGCTTCCTCGGCGTACTGCTCATCCGAACCCATCAGGAATCGACCGGGCGCGATCCACACCATGCCCTCGGTGCCACGCCCCGGCCCGAAGTCGGCCCCGCCGGGCAGCCCGTCGTATTGCTCGCACCCCAACTTCAGCAGGGGATGGACCGGTGGGACCACGACGGCAGCGGCGGGACGCGGCAACAGCAGCGTCCCGCCGCCCAGCCCCACGCCAAAAACCAGCAACGCCGTAGCGGCCAGCGCGCCCCATGAGCGGTCGGCGGCGCGAACCGTTCTCACCGTGGCCCGAAGGGCCGATCGCAGATTCGAAAATGCCGTCATGCTGCCGACCGCCAGGTGCTCTTCAGGGCTTGGCCCGAGGCTTCAGCTTCGCTTCGTAAGCCAAATCCTCGTAGTACTGCGCGGCGTTGCTGTAGCCCGGTCGATCGGCCAGGCCTTCGATTTCAAGCACCCCATTGCTGCTCACGTAGGCCTTCCAGTCCACCAGCAGTTCCTGGAGCTTGGCCGGCTGGGTGGCTGCGAGGTTGCGCTGCTCGGTCGGATCGTCCGCCAGGTTGTACAGCTCCCACTGGCCGGTTCCCCAGGGTGCGTTGGCCATCACGATCTTCCAATCCCCCTTGCGCAGCGCCTTGCGCCCACCCAGCTCCCAGCCCAGCGCATCGTTCGGCCCGTAGACATGCGGGCGATCGCCTTTCAGGAAGGCCTGCATCGAGCGCCCCGTCACCGGGAAAATCCTCTTGTTCTGATACGACGTGCCCGGGTGGGCGGTCCCTGCCATCTCGTAGAGCGTCGGGGCGATGTCGACGACGCGTGCCACCTGACCAGATCGGCGCTGTGCCGGGATGCCCTGCTTGGGCCCCCAGAAGATGGCCGGTACGCGGATGCCCCCCTCGTACAGGAAGCTCTTGTACAAGTGCAGCGGCGTCATCCCGACCTGGGCCCAGCCCGGGCCGTACTCGATGTAGGAGCCCTCGCGACCGGCGTTCTCCACGGAGTTGTCCATGTCCTTATGGATCCATTCGCGGGTACGACCGTAGTCGTAGATGGAGTTGCCGTCGGCGCCGTTGTCGGACATGAAGATGACGACGGTGTTGTCCAGCTCGCTGGTCTTCTCCAGGTGCGCAAGCACACGGCCGATCTGGCGGTCCATGTTGTCCACCATCGCGGCGTACACCGCCATGCGCTTGGACTCCGAACGCTTCTCCTCCGCCGAGAGCGTTTCCCACTTCCGCCAGCGGGGATGCCCCTCGTAGGCCTGCGCATCCGCCGGTGCCAGGCCCAGGGCCTTCATGCGCTGCAGCCGTTCTCGGCGAATGGCGTCGTAGCCGGCGTCGTAGCGGCCTTCGTACTTGCGGATGTCCTCGTCCGGTGCGTGCAGCGGCCAATGCGGGGCGGTGAAGGCCAAGTAGGCAAAGAAGGGTTGGCTGCCATCGCCGCGCGTGTCGTCCAGGTACTGGATGACGCGCGACGCAAAGACCTCGGAGGAATAGAACCCCTGGCGCGGAATGTCGATCGCCTTGCCGTTCTCCCGATACATCGCCTTGATCGGCTTGTTCGGGTCCATCGCAAAGATGCCGAACTGGTCGCCGAAGTGGCTGGCACCGCCCATGGTCATCGCGTAGGAGCGGTCGAACCCTCGCGCGGCCGGGCTTTGTGCCTCGGTATTGCCCAGGTGCCACTTGCCGGCCATCACCGTCCGGTAGCCAGCCTGTTTGAGCACTTCGGGAATGGCGAGCACCTTCTGGTTCAGGTAGCCCTCATAGCCATCCTGACCCTTTTGCACATCGAGCATCAGCTCGGCCATGTCACCGAAACCCGCACGATGGTTGTCTGCCCCCGACATCAGCATGGCCCGCGTCGGCGAACAGAAGGGTGAGGCGTAAAACTGGGTGAGCTGGGTGCCGCCCTTCGCGAGGCGATCGATGTTGGGGGTCTGGATCTCACCGCCAAAGGCGCCGATGTCCGTTGTGCCCAGGTCATCGGCCAGGATGATCAGGAAATTGGGGCGCTTCGCCGCGACCGGAGCGGCCGCTCGCTCCGACCCCGCGGGCGCGGTGTGGCTGCAGCCCGCGCCTGCAAGCAGCACGGCGGCAGCGGCGCACAGGGCCAGGGAAGAACGGCTCTTGGACCTGGATGGGGGGTTCATGTGTTGTCTCCTCGTCAACGGCTGCGGTGGATCACCCCGCGATGCTCGCGAGGTGCCCCGTCAGCTCTCTGGTTCCGATGGGGCGGCGCCCGCTCAGGCCTTCAGCAGCCCACGCTCGCGCGCCATCGTCATCGCGGTGTCTTCGATC
>DAOLLE010000267.1:0-5113 GCA_035331205.1 Burkholderiaceae bacterium | reverse complement strand
GGCCTTCTCGTCGGCGTGGCTGGCCGCCAGCACCATGCCCTCGCTGACGCCGAACTTCATCTTGCGCGGCGCCAGGTTGGCCACCATCACGGTCAGCTTGCCTTCCAGGTCGGCCGGCTTGTAGGCCGAGGCGATGCCCGAGAAGACGTTGCGCGTGCGGCCCTCGCCCGCGTCCAGCGTCAGGCGCAGCAGCTTGGTCGAGCCTTCCACCGCCTCGGCCTTGACGATCCGGGCGATGCGCAGGTCCACCTTGGCGAAGTCGTCGATCTTGATCTCGGGGGCGATGTCCTCGCCGCCCGGGATCACCTTCTCCGGCGCCGGAGCCTCGAACAGGGCCTCCAGCAGCTTGGGGTCCACGCGCTGCATCAGGTGCTGGTAGGCGCCGATGCTGTGCGCGCCCAGTGCCCGGTCGGCCGCCTTGAAGTCCAGCGGCTCGATCTGCAGGAAGGCCTCGACCTGCGCAGCCAGCGCCGGCAGCACCGGCTTCAGATAGATGGTCAGCAGGCGGAAGGCCTCGATGCACACCGAGCAGACGTCCTGCAGCACCGCGTCCTGGCCGGCCTGCTTGGCGATCTCCCAGGGCTTGTTCGCATCGACGTACTCGTTGACCCGGTCGGCCAGCGCCATGATCTCGCGCAGCGCCTTGCCGTACTCACGGCCCTCGTACAGCTGCGTGACCGCATCGCGGTGCGCGCGCAGCGTGTCCAGCAGCGTGCGGCCCTCGACACCCAGGTCGCCCGACAGCCGGCCGCCGAAGCGCTTGGCGATGAAGCCGGCCGCGCGCGAGGCGATGTTGATGTACTTGCCGACCAGGTCGGCGTTGACGCGGGCGATGAAATCGTCCGGGTTGAAGTCCACGTCCTCGACGCGCGCGTTCAACTTCGCGGCGATGTAGTAGCGCAGCCACTCCGGGTTCATGCCCAGGCCGAGGTACTTCAGCGGGTCGATGCCGGTGCCGCGGCTCTTGCTCATCTTCTCGCCGCCGTTGACGGTGATGAAGCCGTGCACGAACACCTTGTCGGGCGTCTTGCGGCCGCTGAAGTGCAGCATCGCCGGCCAGAACAGCGTGTGGAAGTAGGTGATGTCCTTGCCGATGAAGTGGTACTGCTCCACCGCCGGGTCGGCGATGAACGCCTCGTAGCTGCGCGTCTCGCCGTACTTCGCCTTGGGGCCACCCTTGTCGAACCAGTTCTTCAGTGAGGCCAGGTAGCCGATCGGCGCGTCCAGCCAGACGTAGAAGTACTTGCCCGGCGCGTCCGGGATCTCGATGCCGAAGTAGGGCGCGTCGCGGCTGATGTCCCAGTCGCCCAGGCCGCCGTTGCCCTCGTCGTCCTTGGTGAACCACTCCTTGACCTTGTTGAGCACCTCGGTCTGCAGGCGGCCACTCTCGTGCGTCCACTGCTCCAGGAAGCCCGCGCAGCGCGGGTCGCTCAGCTTGAAGAAGTAGTGCTCGCTGCTGCGCAGCACCGGCGTGGCGCCCGACAGCGCCGAGTACGGGTTCTTCAGCTCCGTGGGCGCATACACCGCACCGCAGGACTCGCAGGAGTCGCCGTACTGGTCCTTGGCGCCGCACTTCGGGCACTCGCCCTTGATGAAGCGGTCGGGCAGGAACATGCCCTTGTCCGGGTCGTAGAACTGCTCGATCGAGCGCACCTCGATCAGCTCGTTCTTGCGCAGCCCCAGGTAGATCGCCTGCGCCAGCTCGTGGTTCTCGATGCCGTCGGTCGAGTGCCAGTTGTCGAAGGCGATGTGGAAGCCGTCGAGGTACTCCTTGCGGCCCGCGGCGATGTCGGCCACGAACTGCTGCGGCGTCTTGCCCGCCTTCTCCGCCGCGATCATGATCGGCGCGCCGTGCGCGTCGTCCGCGCCGACGAAGTGCACCTGGTGGCCCAGCATGCGCTGCACCCGCACCCAGATGTCGGCCTGGATGTACTCCATGATGTGGCCGATGTGGAACTTGCCGTTGGCGTAGGGCAGGGCGGTGGTGACGAAGAGCTGGCGGGTCATGGTGAGCGGTCGTGGGGTGACCCGCCCCGGGCCGGGCAGGCGGCACCCCCGTAGATCTTCAGGAAGCGGCGCCCTCCCGGTCCGGGCGCGGCGCGAATGAGACCGGATTCTAGGTGTCCGATGCCGCCCGGAGCACCGAGGCGGCCGGGCGCGCGGATCGGCTCAGCGCTTCTGTCGGCGGAGTTGTGTGCCGTCAGGCTGAGTGCCGCATGCGTCGCGGTGGCTGACGATCAGAGCTTCGGCGTCTTCTGGCGGCATTCGACCGTGATCGGACACATAGCGAGCAGCACGCAATCACTTGAAGTTGTGCTTGATGTTGGGGGGTGAATAGTCCTTCATGATTCCGACGATGGTTTGGCCGTAGGAAATCAGAAGGGATTTCTCCTTCAGCGCCTTCGATAAGTCATTCATAAATGCTTCGCGGATTGCGCCCCTTTCTACGAGAGTGTAGAAGTCCGCCCATGGCACAGCAAGGCTCGTTGTGTTGTTCTTGTTCATGTAATCGAGAATTTTCTCAGCAACTTTCGACGGATGAAGAGCCATTTTGAACATCCTTTCACTGGGCGGTAGTCGACATTCGACCGTAATGCCAAGTGTCTTCGATAGTCGATCACGTGTCAATGAACATGTTTACAAAATATGCTCAATGCATGTTCAATGCGTGATGATTTAGTGTGAAAGACCTGTTGCCTGCAGACAGACTGCTTCCTTGCACCGTGAACTGCGCCCCACCTCGACCCCAGGGAGGTCAGTGCAACGCCCTGATGTGGCATCAGTTTTCTCTGGTTGGCTGAGCCACAACCGCTGGGCGGAGGAGGCCTTCTTGACCTTGTGGCGATGTTGCCGTTTGCGTTGACCGGCCGCAGGGGGGGGGCTGGTTAGTGCGCGTCTTCTATGGATCGCGCACGCGGCTGGCGACCAGGGAGGGTGTGGTTCGCCGCGTGCGCAGGAGCAGAAGCGATGCGCTAGATGACTCAGCCGATCACTTCCCAGCCGGCGGCGCATCCACCATTTCTCCGCCGGTCACGCAGGCGCGGCCTTCTTCGGCGCTGAAGGTGTCGATCACGCCGCGGCCGGCGATGACGCCGATGGAGATCCAGGTCTGGAAGAACTTCTGCTCGCCGGCAGCGATCGTGAAGGGCATCTTGGAGTCGTGCTCCAGGGTCTTGGCGATGACGGTGTGCTCGCCCGGCGCGACCTCGGCGTAGGCGAAGTTGCCGCGGCCGAGCACGCCGATGGCCTTGCCGTCGAGCTCGATGGTCGGGCGTACGCCGGCGCCGAACATGCTGCTGCCGCGGCAGACGTAGATCTGGCCGACGGCGGGCTTGGCGGCGAACTTCTTGGCTTCGGCGTTGCGGCCGGGATCGGCCACCTGAATGCTGGTGCAGGCGCTCAACAGCAGTGCGGCCAGGGCGCAGGACAGACCGGAGGTGATGCGGCGGGTCATGGGGTTCCTTCCGTGGGATTCAGCGAATGGGATGTTGGTGAACGCAGGCTCGGCCAACGTGAAGAATCTTGCACCGTCGCAAGCCGGCTGTCTTGCTTTGCCGCAACTCTGGCCGCTCGCTGACAACCGGGCAGGCGGCTGGGGACCTCGCCGTTCGCCGCAGGGCCCGTGTATCCATAGAAAATCTGGGCCTGCATCCCGACGGCTACACTGCCCGCCGCTTACCCCCATCCTGTCCACTCCGACACCTCTCGCGCCATGCCGATCACCGAAGCCGCCGTTCGTGCCGCCCTCCAGACCGTTGTCGATCCGAATACGGGCCGTGATTTCGTCAGCGGCAAGCAGCTGCGCAACCTGTCGGTCGATGGCGACGACGTGTCCTTCGACGTCGAGCTCGGCTACCCGGCCAAGAGCCAGATTCCGGGCCTGCGCCGCCAGCTGATCGATGCGGTTAAGCAGGTGCCGGGCGTGGCCAACGTCAGCGCCAACCTGAGCAGCAAGATCACCGCCCACGCGGTGCAGCGCGGCGTGCAGTTGCTGCCGGGCGTGAAGAACATCGTCGCCGTGGCCTCCGGCAAGGGCGGCGTGGGCAAGAGCACCACCGCGGTGAACCTGGCGCTGGCGCTGGCCGCCGAGGGCGCCAAGGTCGGCGTGCTGGACGCCGACATCTACGGCCCGAGCCTGCCGACGATGCTGGGCATCACCGGTGCGCCCGAAAGCCTGGACGGCCAGACGATGGAGCCGATGCAGGGTCACGGCCTGCAGGTGATGTCGATCGGCTTCCTGGTGGACAACGACCAGGCGATGATCTGGCGCGGCCCGATGGCCACCCAGGCGCTCGAGCAGCTGCTGCGCCAGACCAACTGGCGCGACCTGGACTACCTCGTGGTCGACATGCCCCCGGGCACCGGCGACATCCAGCTCACGCTGGCGCAGAAGGTGCCGGTGACCGGCGCGGTGATCGTCACCACGCCGCAGGACATCGCGCTGATCGACGCGCGCAAGGGCCTGTCGATGTTCCAGAAGGTCAGCGTGCCGATCCTGGGTCTGGTCGAAAACATGGCGGTGTACTGCTGCCCGAACTGCGGCCACGTCGAGCACATCTTCGGCGCCGAGGGCGGCCAGCGCATGGCCGAGGAGCTGGAGCTGGCCTTCCTGGGTGCGCTGCCGCTGAACCGCTCGATCCGTGAGCAGGCCGATTCGGGCACGCCGACGGTGGCGGCGCAGCCCGATGGCGAGCTCGCTGCGCTGTACAAGGTGGTGGCCCGCCAGGTCGCGGTCAAGATCGCCGAGCAGTCCAAGGACTACTCGGCCAAGTTCCCGACGATCACGGTGTCGAAGAACACCTGACGGGGCGTCGTTTCCTCAGGGCCGGATGGGGCGGCGGCTTATTACCGCCCGTCATGAGCTTGGTCGACAACTGTATTTGTCAATGCCCGCCCGGGCGTGCACAGTGCACGCCCGGCGTGTCGGGCCCGGGTGTTCCAGCGGGACGCTGCCGGCCCACGGCGCCGACACCCGATGGAATTCGACCATGCTTCAGAAGACCCGCATTTCCCGCCTGGGCCCCGGCCGCCCGGCGGCAGCGCCCTCGGCCGCGCTGGCGCTGCTGTCCGCTTGCTTTGACGAAGCGGGCTTTTATTTATCCAATTCGGATAA
>DAOLLE010000266.1:0-5118 GCA_035331205.1 Burkholderiaceae bacterium | reverse complement strand
GCCTCGCGCTGGCCGAGCGGCTGGCCACCGGGCCGGCGCCGCGGCTGGTCGTCACCTGGGGCCTGTCCGGCGCGGGCAAGAGCACGGTGGCGGATGCGATCGCCGAGGCGCTCGGCGCCGTCTGGCTGCGCTCGGACGTGGAGCGCAAGCGCCTCTTCGGCATGGCGCCCACCGACCGCCCCGGCCCGCCCGGCAGCGCCACCGAGCCGGCGCGGCTGTATGGCCGCGAAGCCACCGAGCGCACCTATGCCCATCTGCAGCACACCGCCGCCCAGGCCCTGGCCGACGGCTGGCCGGTGGTCGTCGACGCCGCCTGCCTGCGCGCGGCCGAACGCCGGGCGCTGATGGAGCTCGCCGACCAGGCCAGCGTGCCCGGCCACCTGCTCGAATGCCGCGCGCCGGACCCGGTGCTGCGCGAGCGCATCGCCCGCCGCGAGGCCGAGGGCCGCGACGCCTCCGACGCCGGCGTGGCGGTGCTGGACTTTCAGCAGCGCGTGGCCGAGCCCTTCGACCCCGCCGAACTTGCCGGTCTGGCGGGCTGCACCGCCGAGGTCATCGACACGCAGGGCCAGCGGAAGGCGCTGGCGGCGCGCTGTGCCGATTGGGCGCGGGCCCGGTCAGGGTGAGGATGAGCTCGTCGTCCTCGACGGCCCAGGCCGCCCGATCGGCGGCGGATCCGGTTTGGAAGCCGAGCGTGTGCAGAAGCCCGAACGAGCGCGCGTTGCGGGCCTTGAGCACCGCCACGCAGCGCGTCACGCCCTGGTGGGCGACAAGCTCGTCGATCAGCGTGGCGACGGCGGCGCTGCCCAAGCCCTGGCGCCAGTGGCGGCTGGCCAGCTCATAGCCGAGGTAGGCCGAGCCGTCGGGGTGGATCGTGGCCTGCACGTAGCCGGCGAGTTCACCCGTCGGCCGGCGGACCACCCAGTTCAGCCAGCGCTCCCGTCCATCCGGCGAGTGACCCACGACCTGCCGCGCGTAGCGCGCGGCCAGCGCGGCCTCGGAGGCGGGCGGGGCGTTTTCGAACTCGTAAATGGCCGGGTCACTCAGGACCGGGAACATCGCCGCGGCGTGGTCGACCGAGAGGGGCTCCAGGTCGCAGAGCGGGTGGTGCAGCACCCGCAACTCACACCCCCCGCAGCGCCTGCGCCATCAGCCCCATCACGCTGACCGCGTTGCTGGCGTGGGGCACGCAGTCGCTGCTCCAGACGCGGCGCACGCCGCAGGCGTGCAGGGCCTCCAGCGCGTCGCCGACGAAGAGGGCGTGCGTGACGGCGACGTCCACGGTGTCGGCACCGGCGGCGAAGCACAGGCGGGCGGCCTCGATCAGCGTGCGGCCGGTGCTGGCCATGTCGTCGATCAGCACCACCGCGCGGGCGGCGAGGTCGAGGCCGGCGGGCAGCGTGACCTGCACGTCGCGGTCGCCGTTGCGCTGCTTGACGCACCAGGCGTGCGGCAGGCCGTGCGGGCCCGCGGCCTCGGCGACCCATTGGGCGGACTCCTCGTCCGGGCCCAGCAGCAGCGGCGGCAGCTGGTCGTGGGCATGCTGCGCGGCGATGAAGTCGCCCAACAGCCTGGCGGCGGACAGCGACACGCCGCGGCTGCCGGCGGGCATGACCTCGTCGAGCGAGGCGATGCGGTGCAGGTGCGGATCGACCGTGACGATGGCGTCGAAGTGCTGGCCCAGCAGCCGGGCGATGTGGCGCTGGCTGACCGCCTCGCCGGGGGTGAACTCGATGTCCTGGCGCATGTAGGCCAGGTAGGGGCTGGCCAGCAGCAGGCGCTCGGCGCCCTGCAGCCGGGCGGTGGGCGCGGTGATCAGCAGCTCGACGAGCTTCTCGTTGGGCTGGTGCAGGCTGCGCAGCAGCACCACGCTGCCGGCCAGCGGCGTGGGCAGCGTGAGCTTGAGCTCGCCGTCCGGGAAGCGGTGGCGGGCGATCGGCCGGCAGGGAACGCCCAGCGCCTCGGCCAGCGCCAGGCCGCTGTCGCGCTCGTCGTCGAAGGCCAACACCGCGGTGATCGCGGGCGCGGCGGGCTGGGGGGCGGGGCTGGCAGCGAAGGCGGTCATCGGCGTGGGGGGTCGTCAGGCGGCGCGGTCGGTGTCCGAAATTGAAAAAGCAATGCAGTATCGCTGGCGGCGGCGGGACTGGTCGGCACCGGGCCGGGCGGCCGCGATGGCCGCGGGGAAAGTCGCACGCTAGCGCGCATCCGCCGCCCTGCGCCACCGACCTGGGTCGGGGGGTGGCGCGGGGCTCGCGTCACGGCAGGGGCGCCACGGTGGCGCCGGGGGCTTCGAGGCGGTAGCCGCCGTCGCGTGTGGCGGCGTTGCGGGCGAAGCCGAGGTCGGCGGCGTAGCGGGCGTGGATGCGGTACAGCGGCTGGCCGGCGTGCACCGCATCGCCGAGCTTGGCCAGCAGATCGACGCCGGCACCCGCCACCTGCGGCGCGCCGGCCAGGCGAGCGATGCGCGCGAGGTGCAGGTTGTCGATCGCGCCAACCACGCCGTCGGCCGCAGCCAGCACCTCGTGCGTCAGGTCACCCAGCGCAGGGGGCTGCTCACGGCGGCCCTGCGCCTCGATGATCGCCTCCATCTGCGCCAGCGCGCGGCCGGACTCGAGGATGTCGCGGGCGATGCGCCAGCCGTCGCCGCCGCGCACGTCGGGGTCGAACTCGATCACCCGGCCGGCCAGGCGCAGCGACTTGTCGCGCAGGTCGCTGGGCGCGGCGGGGTCGTTGCGCAGCACCTGCATCACATCGCGCGCCTCCAGCACCGGGCCGATGCCGCGGCCGATGGGCTGGCTGCCGTCGGTGATCATCACGTCCAGCTGCAGGTGCAGGCGGTCGGCGACGTACTCGAAGAGCTTGCGCAGGCGCAGCGCCGCGGGCATCGAACGCACCTTGGCGGTCGCTCCGATGGGAATGTCCAGCACCAGGTGGGTCGAGCCGGCGGCGATCTTCTTGCTCAGGATCGAGGCGACCATCTGGCCGGGCGAGTCGATCGCCAGCGGCCGCTCCACCGAGATCAGGATGTCGTCGGCCGGCGAGAGGTCGGCCGTGCCGCCCCAGGCCAGGCAGCCGTTGCTGTCGCGCACGATCTGGCGCAGCCGCTCGAAGGGCAGCTCGACCTGCGCGAGCACCTCCATCGTGTCGGCGGTGCCGGCCGGCGAGGTGATCGCGCGCGAGCTGGTCTTCGGGCAGAGCATGCCGTGCGCGGTGACGATGGGCACCACCAGCATCGAGGTGCGGTTGCCCGGGATGCCGCCGATGCAGTGCTTGTCCACCACCGGGCCGCCGCGCACCGCCTGGTGCCAGTCGAGCCGGCGGCCGGCCTCGATCATCGCCTCGGTCAGGTGCAGCACCTCGTCGCGGTCGAGGTCGTAGCCGTTGGTGGCCACCACGAAGGCGGCCAGCTCGATCTTGGAGTACCGCGCCGCGGCGATGTCGCGCATGATCGCGCGCAGGTCCTCGCGCCCCAGCCGCTCGCCGGCGATCTTGCGGTGCAGCGCCGGAATCGACTCCGGCGGCTCGGCCGGCGCGATGAAGGCCGGGTGGCCCTCCTCGACCGCCAGGCGCGCGAAGGCGTCCTCCGACAGCCCCAGCTCGCAGGCCGAGACGATGCGTGCGTCGTCCACCACGTTGAGCACCGCGGCGATGGCCTGGCCGTTGGCGCGGACCTGCACCTTGGCCAGCGCCTGGAAACCGATCGCGCGCACCACCTCGCAGTCGCGGTGCAGGTAGGCGACGTTCTCGCGCCAGGTGTCGATCGCGACGCGGCGGATCTGCAGCGCTTGCTGTTCCATCGCTGCGATTGTGCGCGGTGTGGCCAGGCCCCGCACCTGCCGCGCGGGGGTCCGGATTTGCCCTGGGTCAAGTTGACTGCGACCGGGCAGGCCGCCTCCGCCGCTTCAGCCGCGCCGCAGCCAGGTGACCGTGGCCAGGCCCGCCAGCGTCAGCAGCAGCGAACCGCTGACGTGCACCGCGATCACCCCCAGCGCCCAGGCCAGCCGGCCGGCCTGCAGGTGGCCGGTGACCTCGGCCGAGAAGGTGGAGAAGGTCGTCAGCCCGCCGAGGAAGCCGGTGATCACGAACAGCCGCCACTCCGGCGGCAGCTGCGGCAGCTGGGCGAAGACCGCGAGCGCCACGCCGATCAGGTAGCCGCCGATCAGGTTGGCCGCCAGCGTGCCCGGCGGCAGGGCGGGAAACAGGCCATTCAGGCCGATGCTGAGCAGCCAGCGCAGGATCGCGCCGAGCGCGGCGCCCAGGCCGATCGCAAGCAGGGAGGTGAACATGGCGGCAGTGCCAGGGTGGGTGGATGGCGGCTCTCTATATTAGGGAAGCGCTGCAAGGCAGGGTGCAGAGCCTGCACCGACAATCGGCCGTGGCGTCGCGAACCCCCCTGCCCAACCTGTCGTCCCCGACAGCCGTCGTGCTCGGCCTGGGCACGGCGCAGACGCTGGCCTTCGCGTCCACCTACTACCTGCCGGCGCTGCTGGCCGAGCCGATGGCGCGCGACCTCGGCGTCGACCGGGCGTCGGTGTTCGCGGCCTTTTCGCTCGCGATGGGGGTGTCGGCGCTGGTCGGGCCGGCCGCGGGGCGGCGCATCGATGCACACGGCGGCCGCGGGCTGCTGTCGCTGACCAGCCTGGGCTTTGCGCTCGGCCTGCTGGCGCTGTCGGCGGTGCAGGGGCTCTGGAGCCTCGTGGCGGCCTGGCTGCTGCTCGGCGTGGCGATGGGGGCCGGCTTCTACGAGGCGGCCTTCGCGGCGTTGGTCTGGCTGTACGGGCGTGACGCCGGGCGCGCGATCACCGGCATCACGCTGGTGGCCGGCTTTGCCAGCACGGTGGGCTGGCCGCTGTCGGCCTGGATGGAGGCCGCCTTCGGCTGGCGCGGCGCCTGCATCGGCTGGGCGCTGCTGCACCTCGGGTTGGGCCTGCCGCTCAATGCGGCACTGCCGCGCGAGCGCCACCGCATCAGCGCCGAAGCGCGCGGCGGCCCTGCCAGGGCGAACTCGGCCGCGGCGGCCCCCGACGAAGCACCGCCGCCGCAGCGCCCGGCCCTGGTGGTCGCGCTGCTGGCCTTCGTGTTCGCCGCCGCCTGGTTCGGCAGCACCGCGACCACCAG
>DAOLLE010000265.1:0-5122 GCA_035331205.1 Burkholderiaceae bacterium | reverse complement strand
CCCAAGGTCGCGGCGTATTGGGTCACGGAGGTGGTGGGCAGGAGGCGGCCGGAGCCCACGTCGGTGTCGGTGCCCAGGGCGGTGATCGGAAAACGTCCGTAGATGTCCCCCCCACGCACCGCGCCGCCGGCGATGAAATGGTGCGAACCCCAGCCGTGGTCACTGCCGTCGCCGTTGCTGGTGAGGGTGCGGCCGAAATCGCTGGCGCTGAACAGGGTCGCGCTGTCGAGCATGCCAACGCCTTGCAGCGCGCGCAGGAACCAGTCCACCGCGTTGGCGACTCGGCCCATGAGAAGCGGCTGGTCACGCATCTGGAAGGAGTGGCTGTCGAAACCGCCGATCGACACCATGAAGACCTGACGCCGCATGCCAAGACCGGGTCCGGCGGCAATCATCTGCGCCACGACGCGCAACTGCTTGGCGAGCACGTCGCTGGCCATGGTGCTGGGCAGTGCACCGATGCCGGTGCTGGTGATCGCGCTGCGCAGCGCGTCGGTGGTGGCCAGCGAGCGTTGGGTGATGCGCACGTACTCGGTCTGGAAGTCGTTGCTGCCGCCGGCCAGCAGCACCCGCCGCAGGATCGGGGCGGCGCTCGACGAACCGAGCAGCCAGGTCTTGGTCAGCGCGTTGGCGCTGATCGGCCCGTCCGCACCGACCTGGTACTGCAGCACGGAACGGCCGGTCAGGAACACCGCATTGCCGTTGGCCGACACGGCGGTGAACACCGGCTGGCCGTTGGCCGACATGAACAGATCGCCCATGCGCCCACCCCAGCCCGACGAGGCGCCCTCGGGTGCGAGCGACTGCCAGGTCGACTGCTGGTCGTTGTGCGAGTACAGCTTGGGCGGCACGCCGCTGCCGCCGGCCTGGTAGTCGGCTTTGGTGATCGGGCGCACCAGCGGGCCGACGTTGGCCAGAACGGCTGCACGGCCCGATTCGTACCAGCTGCGAAGCGGGGCCAGCTCCAGCGGCATGCCGAAACTTCGCCCGGCCTCCTGCGAGCCGCTGCGGATGGGCTGCAGCTTGCTGCTCGGCCAGGTCAGTTCCGCGCGGACCTTGGCGTAGGCGGCGTAGTTGGTCGCGTCGGTGGGCACGACCCAGTTGTGCATGTCGCTGCCGCCGTGCATGAACAGGCACACCAGGGCGCGGTAGCCGCTGGTGTCGGCGGCCAGGGCGCGTTCGGCAGCAAGGGTGCCCAGCCCGGCCAGGCTGAGGGCGAGCGGTGCACGTGCGCCGGGCAGGGCGGTGGCCAAGCCGGCGGCGGTGCGCAGGAAATGGCGGCGCGAGGCGTTCATCGGTGGGTTCAGCGTTGGACCATGAATTCGGGCGAGGCCAGGGCGACGAACACCGCCATGCGCGCGCGGTAGAGCTGGCTGGCGGCATCGCTGCCGCCCACGGTAGCGATCGCTTCGACGATGGCCTGGCGCAGTCCGGTCGACATGGTCGAGCCGAACAGCAGCTGGTCGATGTCGTCGAGCAGGCCGGTGACGTTGCCGGCGGCCAGGCGGTTCGCGAGCGCCGTGTAATCGGCCGCGACCTCGCGCACGCCGTTCACCCAGCCCAGCCCGCCGCTGCCCATCGACTCGGCGACGTTGACCCAGCCGGCGACGGTGTTCTCATTGACGATCTGGAACTCCGGCGCGGTCGCCGCGCGCGCTGAGAAGCTGGAGTTCGGCGGGATGTAGCCGGGCCGGAAGTCGCCGAAGACCGACGGAGCGCCCTGGGCCCTTTGGCCCGCCTGGTCGGTATCCCAGGTGAAGTTGTAGGCGCCGTTGACCGACACCGCATTGAAGGCGCGCCGCCACTGGGCGATGCGCAGCACCGGCTCACGCAGCTTGCCGAAGGTGGCGGTGGGCAGGCCACGCGCCTCGGGGTCGAGCAAGATGGCGCGCACCACCGCGGCCAGGTCCCCACGTACGCCACGGCCGTTGTCATTGAACACCGCGCTGATGCGCGCCACGTACGCCGCACTGGGGTGGCTCGTGATCAGCTTCTGGATCAGCTGGCGACCGATGAAGGGCCCAACGTTGGGGTGGTTGAACAGCACATCCAACGTCTTGCGCAGATCCTCGGTGGCGCTGGCGCCCGCCGGCAGGGAGGTGCTCCAGGGCTTGCCGGCAAAGAAGGTCTTCGTTGCCGCCGAGTGCTGGCCCGGGTAGGCCTTCATCGACAGCAGATCCATGCGGGTGTCGTTGGCCGCTGCGTAGCTCGGGCCGCCCCAGCGGAAATTGCTGTCGGTCAGCGCGTTGTCCGGGAAGGCCCAGGAAAAGCCGGTGAAGACCTTGGCCAGCGCCATCACGTCGGCAGTGCTGTAGGTCTCGATCGGGCGGCCCGCCGCATCCAGCTGGAGGCTGCCGTCCGGGTTCAGCTCGTACAGGCCAATGCTGAACAGCTGCATCACCTCGCGCGCGAAGTTCTCGTCCGGCACCCGGCCGGTGGCCGCGTCCTCCTTGCGATTGCGGATGTGCGACAGGTAGATGCCCATCGCCGGGCTGAGCGCCATGTCTTCCAGCAGGGTACGGAAGTTGCCGAAGGCGTTGCGGTTGATCCGGTCCAGGTAGTCCGCGTAGGCGCGGCTGTGGTGCCAGAGGTTGCCGTCGGCCTGCGACACCATGTAGATCTGATGCAGTGCATACGCGACGCGGCGGCGCAGCTGGTCAGGCGCGTCGTAGGCGGTGTTCCAGAACGCCCGCGACACCTCATAGGGGCTGTACTGCGTGCCACCCGGGCGATAAGAATCCCCCAGGTCGTAGCGCGCCTGCACTGCGGCGATGAAGCTGTTGGTGACCGGCAGAGCCATCTGCGCGTCGATCCAGCCGGCGTAGGTCTGGCTGCCCAGCGTGTCGATCGATGCGGCCGTCGGGCCGAAGGTGGCCTGTCGCAGGAAGCGTGAGGCGTCCTGACTGCGCAGGCGCTGCGCGTCGGGGATGCTCAGCGTCGCGGGCCAGGTCATGCGAAGCGCGCCGTTGCTGTAGACCTCGCTGCGCCCGGGCACCACGTTCAGGCCGTCGAAAGCCTGAGCTCCGCTGCCGATGTCGTAGGTCACGATCGGCGTGGTCGGCAGCACGACGGTCGTTCCGTCGGTGAGGTACGAAACAAACAGGTTGCGATCGACGCCTGAGATGACCGCATCGTTCGTGTACACGATCTCGACGCGCGCGCCGGGGCGCAGTGTGGGCACATCGAAGCTGTAGTCCGCCCAGTCGCTGGTGTTGCGAACCTGCACGCTGCCGATGAGCACGCCATCCACGCGAAGCTGCATGTTCGGGCCGATGCCGTTGGCCAGCGAGCCGCGTGCGCGCACCGTCAGGATGGGGGAGGCCGAGCTGCTCGCCGCCATCTTGCGGGCACTGCCGCTTTGAAGGTAGCGGGCGGTTTCAGCCTGCGCCGCAGCGGCCGCATCATTGGCCGTGGGCGTCGATGGGCTGCTGCTGTCGGCGGCAGAGCCGCCGCCGCAGGCGGACAACAGCGCAGCCGTCGCGAGGGCGATGCCGCGCCCGAAGGAGAGGTGTGACATGGAGGGGGCCTCAGATGGCGCGGGGGCAACCCGAGCCGATGGGATGGCCAAAATGAAAAAACGCTGTGGCGATTGTCTCTGCGGTAACTGCTGGAGCGAAGTGCGTGGGTCGGACCCCTCGGGTGCGTGGGTCCATTCGTGCTGAATTCACGTTCAGGCCCTGCTGGCTGCAGTGCGCCTGCTACGGTGCGACGCTGCTCGCGATCACCAACAGCAGCTGCACCAGCGCCGCGGGCTCGCTGACCATCGGGCAGTGGCCGGTGGCCATCTCATGAACCGTGAAGCGGCTCAGGCTGCGCGCGCGCTCACGCATCGCCGAAATGGTCGGGTAGGCTGGCTCGTTGCAATCGATGAAGTGGCGCGACAGCTGCGCCCAGCGCTCGACGTCGTAGTCCAGCGGCTCGCGGTAGGGACCGTGCGGGTGCGGGCCGAAGGGGTGCGGCACCTGGCGGCGCAGCAGCCAGTCGCGGTCCGCGCAGGAAAGGCCGAAGCCGGCCGGGTCGGGCGGGGGCAGCGCGTAGGCGTTGGCGTGGGCGGCGGCGGTGCGCTCGGCGACCACCTCCGGGCTGTGCTGCTGGCCCCAGCCCTCGCCGGGCAGCGGGATCATCGCGTCCAGGTACACGAGCTGTCGGATCGCCGCGGGGTCGTGCGCGGTCAGGCGGTCGGCCGCGCCGGTCACCACCATGCCGCCGTAGCTGTGGCCCACCAGCACGAGGTCGCTGAGCTCCTCGGCCTCGATCAGGCCGACCACATCGGCCACGTGCGTCTGCAGCGTGATGCTGCCGGCGGGCAACTGCGTGCGCAGGTGGGCGCGCTCACCATCGCCGGTCAGCGTGACGGCGTGCACCTCATGGCCGGCCGCGCGCAGCGGACCGAGGATGCGGCGCCAGATCCAGGCGCCACCCCAGGCGCCGTGGACGAGAACGATCGGGGCGGGTGTCATGCTGCAGTCCTGGGCGGTGTCCGGGGCTTCGATTCTGCCGCCCGCGGCCGCGCCTGGTGCACTGCCAGAATGGCGCCATGACCGATGTAAACCCCGACCCGGCGGGCCGCCACGACCTGCTGCCGAGCGCTGGCTGCCAGGCTGCCGTGACGCGGCGGTTTTCGACGGGGGGCGATGAGGCCCGCAGGGAGTGGCTCGCCGAGGAGGTTCCTGTCGCGTTGGTCTACAACGGCATTTCGCACGCGGTGATGCTGGCCAGCCCGCTGGACCTGGAGGACTTCGCGCTGGGCTTCTCGTTGTCCGAAGGGATCATCGACCAGGCCGACGACCTGCTCGATGTCGAGGTGGAGGCAGCGCCGGTGGGCATGTCGCTGCAGCTGCGGGTGACGCTGCGCTGCTTCATGCGGCTGAAGGAGCGCCGCCGCACGCTGGCCGGGCGCACCGGCTGCGGGCTGTGTGGTACCGAGAGCCTGGCCGAAGCCGTGCGCCCGGTCGACCGGCCGGTGGCAGCGGTGCAGCTCGGCAGCGCTGCGATCCAGCGTGCCATGGCGGAGCTGGACGCTGCCCAGGATCTGCAGCGCGCCACGGGCGCCACCCATGCGGCGGGCTGGTTCGACCTGGAGGGGCGGCTGCGCCTGGCGCGCGAGGACATCGGCCGCCAC
>DAOLLE010000264.1:0-5122 GCA_035331205.1 Burkholderiaceae bacterium | reverse complement strand
TGATGGGCGACGCGGTGCACACGGCGCACTTCGCGATCGGCTCGGGCACCAAGCTGGCGCTGGAGGACGCGATCGAGCTGACGCGCCAGTTCCAGTTGCTGGGCGACAGCCCCGACCGGATCGGCCGGGTGCTCGACACCTACCAGTCGCTGCGCAGCGTCGAGACCCTGCGGCTGCAGAACGCGGCCTGGAATGCGATGGAGTGGTTCGAGGTCTGCGGCGCGCGCTACTGCGACCCGCTCGAACCCGAGCAGTTCATGTACTCGATGCTCACGCGCAGCCAGCGCATCAGCCACGAGAACCTGCGCCTGCGCGACGCCGCCTGGCTCGAGGGCTACGAGCGCTGGTTCGCGCAGCGTGCCGGCATCGCCGGGGACCGGGCCGTGCCGCCGATGTTCACGCCGTACCAGATCCGCGGGCTGCGGCTGAAGAACCGCGTCGTCGTCTCGCCGATGGCGCAGTACAGCGCGGTGGGCGGGGTGGTCGGCGACTACCACCTGGTGCACCTGGGCGCGCGCGCGCTGGGCGGCGCGGCGCTGGTGATGGCCGAGATGACCTGCGTGAGCCCCGAGGCGCGCATCACCCCAGGCTGCCCGGGGCTGTGGAACGACGCGCAGGGCGAGGCCTGGGCGCGCATCGTGCAATGGGTGCATGCGCACAGCGACGCGGCGATCGGCGTGCAGATCGGCCATGCCGGGCCGAAGGGCTCGACCTGCGTGCCCTGGCAGGGCGGCGGCATGGACCAGCCGCTGCCCGAGGGCAACTGGGGCCTGCTGGCGGCCAGCGCTCGGCCCTACCTGGCGGACGGGCAGCTGCCACGCGCGATGACCCGCGCCGACATGGACCGGGTGCAGGCCGATTTCGTTGCCGCCGCCGCCCGTGCCGCCGAGGCCGGCTTCGACTGGCTGGAGCTGCATGCCGCGCACGGCTACCTGCTGTCGAGCTTCATCTCGCCGCTGACCAACCACCGCGACGACGCCTACGGCGGTCCGCTGGAGAACCGCCTGCGCTGGCCGCTGGAGGTGGCCGCTGCGGTGCGCGCCGCCTGGCCGGCCGGCCGGCCGATGTCGGTGCGCATCTCGGCGCACGACTGGGTGGCCGGCGGCCTGACGCCGGCCGACGCGGTGGAGGTGGCCCGGGCCTTCAAGGCGGCCGGGGCCGACCTGATCGACGTGTCCTCCGGCCAGGTCTCGCCGGACCAGCGGCCCACCTACGGGCGCATGTACCAGACGCCCTTTGCCGACCGCATCCGCCAGGAGGCCGGCATCGCGACGATGGCGGTGGGCGCGATCAGCGAGGCCGACCACGTCAACGCCATCATCGCCGCCGGCCGGGCCGACCTCTGCGCCGTCGGCCGCCCGCACCTGGCCAACCCGGCCTGGACGCTGGCTGAGGCGGCGCGCATCGGCTACACGCCGATCGCCTGGCCGAAGCAGCTGGTCTCGGGCAAGAGCCAGATGGAGGCACTGGCGCAGCGCGCGGCCCAGCAGGCTGGAGGGGCGAAGTGACAGGCCGGCACGTCGTCGTGACCGGCGCGGCGCGCGGCATCGGTGCCGCGATCGCCCACCTGCTGGCGGCCGACGGCCATCGCCTGACGCTGCTGGGCCGGCGGCTCGACGCGCTGCAGGCGCTGGCCGCCAGCCTGCCAGGCATTCACCACTGCGCCGTGGCCGACGTGTCCGACGAGGCCCAGGTGCAGGCCGCCTTCGACAGTGCGCGCGCCGCGCTGGGCCCGGTCTGGGGCCTGGTCAACAACGCCGGCCAGGCCGAGAGTGCGCCGCTGCAGCGCACCTCTGCGGAGCTGTGGCAGCGCATGCTGGCGGTCAACCTGACCGGCTCCTTCCTGTGCTGCCGTGCGGCGCTGGCCGATCTGCTGGCCGCCGGAGGCCACGGGCCAGGCCGCATCGTCAACATCGCCAGCACCGCGGGCCAGCGCGGCTACGCCTACGTGGCGGCCTACAGCGCAGCCAAGCACGGCGTGGTCGGCCTGACCCGCTCGCTGGCGCTGGAGCTGGCGGCAAGCGGCGTCACCGTCAACGCCGTCTGCCCCGGTTACACCGAGACCGACCTGCTGCGCGAGAGCCTGGCCAATGTGGTCGCCAAGACCGGCCGCAGCCCCGAGCAGGCGCGCGCCGAATTCGCCGCCGGCAACCCGCAGCGCCGCATCGTGCAGCCCGAGCAGGTGGCCGACGCGGTGCGCTGGCTGCTGGGCGAGGGCGCCGCGGCCGTCACCGGCCAGTGCATCAGCGTCTGCGGCGGCGAAGTCATGTGAACACCCGACGAGGAACCATGAGCAACACGACATCCCACCCCATGCCCACCGACATCGATCCCGGCCTGCTTGCAGGCAATCGCCGCGCCTTGGCCGGCTACGCCGCCACGCACTTCCGCTGGGCCGTGCAGGGAGCGGTGGCCACCGTCACGCTGAATCGGCCCGAGCGCAAGAACCCGCTGACCTTCGAGAGCTATGCCGAGCTGCGCGACCTGTTCCGGGCCTTGAAGTACGCCGACGACGTCGACGTGGTGGTGCTGGTGGGCGCGGGCGACAACTTCTGCTCCGGCGGCGACGTGCACGAGATCATCGGCCCGCTGGTGCGCCTGGCCGCGCCCGAGCTGCTGATGTTCACCCGCATGACCGGCGACCTGGTGGCGGCGATGCGCGCCTGCCCGCAGCCCATCGTGGCCGCGGTGGATGGGGTCTGCGCTGGCGCCGGCGCGATCCTGGCGATGGCCTCCGACCTGCGCCTGGGCACGGCGCGCAGCAAGACCGCCTTCCTGTTCAACCGCGTGGGCCTGGCCGGCTGCGACATGGGCGCCTGCGCGATCCTGCCGCGCCTGATCGGCCAGGGCCGCGCCAGCGAGCTGCTCTACAGCGGCCGCGCGCTGGGCGGCGAGGAGGGCGAGCGCTGGGGCTGGCTGAACCGGCTGGTCGCGCCCGAGGCGCTGCTGGCCGAGGCGCAGGCGCTGGCCGCGCAGCTCTGCGAGGGGCCGACCTTTGCCAACGGCATCACCAAGACCATGCTGCACCAGGAGTGGGCGATGACGGTGGACCAGGCCATCGAGGCCGAGGCCCAGGCGCAGGCGCTGTGCATGCTGACGAACGACTTCCGGCGCGCCTACGAGGCCTTTGCCGCCAAGCAGCGGCCGGTGTTCCAGGGGAACTGACGCGATGGCCGACACCGCCTACCTCGACTGGCCCTTCCTCGACGACCGCCACCGCAGGCTGGCCCGCGAGCTGGACGCCTGGGCCCGTGACCACGTGCCTCACCATCATGGCCCGGATGTCGACGCCGAGTGCCGCGCGCTGGTGCAGTCGCTCGGCGCCGCTGGCTGGCTGAAGCACGCTGTGGCGGGCACGGCCCACGGCGGCACGGCCGACGTGATCGACACCCGCGCCATCTGCCTGATCCGCGAGACCCTGGCGCGCCACAGCGGGCTGGCCGACTTCGCCTTCGCGATGCAGGGCCTGGGCTCGGGCGCGATCAGCCTGGCCGGCACGCCCGAGCAGCGCGCGGCCTGGCTGCCGAAGGTGGCGGCCGGTGAGGCGATCTGCGCTTTTGCGCTCTCCGAGCCCGAGGCGGGGTCGGACGTGGCGGCGCTTACCTGCGCCGCGCGGCAGGAATCGTCGAAGGGGGGCGACGACTACGTGCTCGACGGCGAGAAGACCTGGATCAGCAACGGCGGCATCGCCGATGTCTACGTGGTCTTCGCCCGGACGGGCGAGGCGCCGGCTGCGCGAGGCATTTCGGCCTTCATCGTGCCGGCCGGCACGCCCGGCTTCGAGATCGCCGAGCGCATCGAGGTGATCGCGCCGCACCCGCTGGCGCGCCTGCGCTTCAGCGGCTGCCGCATCCCGGCCAGCGCGCGCATTGGCGCGGCGGGTGAGGGCTTCAAGCTGGCGATGCGCACGCTGGACGCCTTCCGCACCTCGGTGGCCGCAGCCGCATTGGGCTTTGCCCGCCGGGCGCTGGACGAGGGCCTGCAGCGCGCGACGACCCGCCGCATGTTCGGCGGCGTGCTGGCCGACTTCCAGCTCACCCAGGCGAAGCTGGCGCAGATGGCCACGACGATCGACTCGGCCGCGCTGCTGACCTACCGCGCCGCCTGGCAGCGCGACCAGGGTCGCAACGTCACCCGCGAGGCGGCGATGGCCAAGATGGTCGCCACCGAGGGCGCGCAGCAGGTGATCGACGCCGCGGTGCAGCTCTGGGGCGGCCTGGGCGTGGTCAGCGAGCAGCCGGTCGAGCGCCTGTACCGCGAGATCCGCGCGCTGCGCATCTACGAAGGCGCGACCGAGGTGCAGCAGCTGATCATTGCCCGTGAACTCTTGAAGGAGGTCTCGACATGACACCTTCTGCCCATGTGGATACCTTCGCGCGCGACCACCTGCCCGCGCCCGAGGCGCAGCCGCGATTCCTTTTCGACCTGCCCGAGCTGCAGTTTCCCGAGCGGCTGAACTGCGCCAGCGAGCTGCTGGACCGCCACATCACCGAGGGGCGCGGCGACCGCGTGGTGATCCGTGCGCCCGGCGGCCTGGTCTGGACCTACGCCGAGCTGCAGGACCGGGCCAACCGCATCGCCGAGGTGCTGGTCGGCGAGATGGGCCTGGTGCCCGGCAACCGCGTGCTGCTGCGCGCGCCGAACAACCCGATGCTGGCGGCCTGCTGGTTCGGCGTGATGAAGGCCGGCGGTATCGCGGTGGGCAGCATGCCGCTGCTGCGCGCCAAGGAGCTCAAGGCCATCATCGAGAAGGGCCAGGTCACGCACGCGCTGTGCGACGCCGCCCTGGCCGAGGAGTTGGCGCTGGCCCGGCCGGAGGTGCCGGTGCTGCGGCAGCTGCGCCACTTCAACGGGGCCGGGGAAGGCATCTCGCCTGAAGGCCTGGAGGCGGCGATGGCCCGGCAGACCGGCCGCTTCGTCAACGTGGACACCGCGGCCGACGACTGCTGCCTCTTCGCCTTCACCTCCGGCACCACCGGCATTCCGAAGGCGACGATGCACTTCCACCGCGACGTGATGGCGGTGTGCGCCTGCTTTCCGCGCCACATCCTGCGCCCGCGGCCGGATGACGTCTTCATCGGCAGCCCGCCGCTGGCCTTCACCTTCGGCCTGGGCGGCCTGC
>DAOLLE010000263.1:0-5126 GCA_035331205.1 Burkholderiaceae bacterium | reverse complement strand
GCGCTGGAAGAGGCGCTGCTGGAGTTCGCCGGCTCGGCCATGGTCATCAGCCACGACCGCTGGTTCCTGGACCGCATCTGCACGCACATCCTGGCCTGCGAGGGCGACTCGCAGTGGTTCTTCTACCACGGCAACTTCCACGAGTACGAGGAAGACAAGAAGAAGCGCCTGGGCGAGGAAGGCGCGCGGCCCAAGCGCGTGCGTTACAAGGCCCTCAAATGACCCACCCCCGTTGCGGCTGACGCCGCTCCCCCTCAAGGGGGCAACGCCAGCCGACTGGCCAAGCCAGATCGGCGGCGTTTGCTGGCGAAACCGGCCACGGCCTGTGCCCGAGCGTCGAAATTCGGGTAAATTGAACTGAAACCTCTGCTTGGAGCACCGCCATGAAACAGATCACCGCCGTCATCAAACCCTTCAAGCTCGAAGAAGTGCGCGAGGCACTGGCTGAGGTGGGCGTCACGGGCCTGACCGTCACCGAGGTCAAGGGCTTCGGTCGCCAGAAGGGCCACACCGAGCTGTACCGCGGCGCGGAGTACGTCGTCGACTTCCTTCCCAAGGTGAAGCTGGAAGTCGTCGTCAAGACCGACGACGTGGATCGCTGCATCGAAGCCATCGTCAAGGCGGCCAAGACCGGCAAGATCGGCGACGGCAAGATCTTCGTGACCCCGGTGGAGCAGGTCATCCGCATCCGCACGGGCGAGACCAACGACCAGGCGGTCTGATCGCCGCGGCGCCCGCCCGGGTGCCGCAGGCCGGAACGCACGAAGGGCCGGTTCGCACCGGCCCTTCGGCGTTTCCTGGTTCGAATTTCGGCTCAGATGCGGCTGAAATCCCCGCTGGGCTGCCGGCCGATGCCGGCCAGCGCATGCACCAGCGCATCGACGCTGCGGTGCACCAGCAGCCCTGCGGCCTGCTCGGCGCTGACGAAACCCTCGGTCTCGGTCTGGCGCAGGAAGGCCAGCAGCGGCGCGTAGTAGTCCTCCACGTCCAGCAGCGCCACCGGCTTGCGGTGGTAGCCCAGGTGCTGCCAGGACCAGACCTCGAAGAGCTCCTCGAAGGTGCCGATCCCGCCGGGCAGGGCGACGAAGGCGTCGGCCGCCTCGGCCATCGTCTGCTTGCGCTCGTGCATCGTCTGGACGACGCGGATCTCGGTCAACCCGGGGTGGCCGACCTCACGGCGCATCAGCGAGTCCGGAATCACGCCCAGCACCGGCGCACCGGCGGCGAGCGCCGCGT
The DNA here is from genome assembly GCA_035331205.1 of Burkholderiaceae bacterium. Lineage (GTDB taxonomy): Bacteria > Pseudomonadota > Gammaproteobacteria > Burkholderiales > Burkholderiaceae_C > Sphaerotilus. The sequence goes on along the minus strand of DAOLLE010000263.1, from coordinate 3,890 downwards.
TGGCCACCTCGCCCATCAGGCCGACGTTGCCGCCGCCGTAGACCAGGCTCCAACCCTGGCGGCCGACGCGCTGGCCGAGTTCGATCGCGGCGTCCACATAGGCGCGGCGGGCGCCGAAGCGCGAGCCGCAGTAGACGCACAGGGCGGGACGTTGGGCAAACATGGGGTCAGACTCCTTGCCAGCGCTGCCAGGCCACGGCCAGCCAGACGCTGGCGCACAGCAGCAAGGCGATGAAGACCGCAGCGCTGCCGTAGTCCTTGGCGCGCTTGGCGAGTTCGTGGAGGTCGAGGGAGATGCGGTCGACGGTGGCCTCGATCGCCGAATTGAGCAGCTCGACGATCAGCAGCAGCAGCAGGCTACCGATCAGCAGGATCACCTCGATCCACTGTCGCCCCAGCCAGAAGGCCAGCGGCAGGGCGACGACGGTCAGCCAGACTTCCTGGCGGAAGGCGCTCTCGCAGCGGTAGGCGGTGCTCAGTCCCTGGGCCGAGTAGCCGGCGGCGTGGACGATGCGGTTCAAGCCGGTGCGGCCCTTGTGCGGGTTGCTGGAGGAGCCAGTGGGGTCGTTGAGGCGAATCACGGCGGCGATTCTGCCAGCGCCCGCCGGCTGCGCAGCCCGGCTCGGAATCAGGCGGGCTTGGGTGCGGGTGGGCGGTGCAGCAGCCGTGTGCCGCAGAGCAGGTCATGCGCTGTCTGCCGGCCCGGCAGGAGCTGAGTCAGCAGCGCGTAGGCCAGCACACCCGTCGCCACGGCGGCGAAGATCGCCGTGCTGCTGGCCCAGCCGGCCACGTGGGCGCATGCCAGCGCCGGCAGGAACCACAACCAGCTCGCCAGGTAGCGTGCCAGCGCGCGCGGCGCGCGCACCGGCTGGCCTGCGGCGTCGAGGAGGAAGACGTGCCAGGTCTTCATCGCCACGGTCTGCCCGCCGCGGGTCCAGAACCAGACGAAGTACAGGCCGATCAGCACGAAGAGGACGGCCTGCAGACCTGCGCGGCCCGCCAGGGCGTGGCGCTGCTGGGTCAGCGTGGAATAGAGAAACCCCGCCACGGCGACGAGGCCGAAGAGCACCACCCCCTCGTAGAGCATCGCGACCAAGCGACGAACGAAGCCCAGCGGCACAAGACCGGGCGGCGGCGTGGCGCCGCGCGCATCGACAACAGCGGCCGTCACGGCTTGGGCGTCGTTTCCGCGGCCGCCCCCTGTGGCCCGCGTTGCGGCAGCAGCGTGGCGTCGTTGACGAAACCCGGCGTGGCCGCGATCTTCGGCATGCCGGCCTGCTGGTGGCGCGGCGGGGTGGGGTGCTGATTCATCGGCCGGGTACTCGCGCCCACGCTGGCCTGCACGGAGGCCGGCCCGCTTTGTCGCACGCCCAGATCACTCGGCCGCGGCGTGCCCTGGACGACGTTGGACTTGGGCTGCGTGCGGTCGAACCCGCCCGCCGCCACGGCAGAACCCGCATCGGCGGCGGCCTTGGCTTCGGCCTTGCGCCGGGCGGCCTGGTCGGCCAGGTTCTTGCGGTCCTTTTCCGGCAGGGCCTGGTAGGACTCCCAGAGGGCCTGGCGCTCGGCGCTCGGCAGCTGGCGGCTGGTCTCGAAGTGCAGCCGCGCGGTGCTGCGCTGCGCCGGCGTCATCGCCACCCATTCGGCCATGCGTGCCTGCATGCGGATCTGCTGGTCACGCGGCATCGACGGCAGCTTGGCTGCGATCTCGCGCCACTTTTGCTTGCGCAGCAGGTCGATCTGATTCCATTGCGGCTGCAGTGGCTGCAGCGCGAGGCGCTCGGCCGGCGTCAGCTCGGCCCAAGTCGGGCCGGAGGCCGTGCTGCTCTGCGCTGACTGCGCCTGCACGGCCGCCAGCGGCGCCAGCAGCAATGCAAACGCCAGCACCCGCGCGGCGCAGGTGAGCGCCCGGCGAGGCGAAGGAACCGTCGACCGTTGCCTCATTGCGCCGGCCCCACGCCGCCGGACCCCAATTCGGCCGGTCCTGCTTCGGTCGGCAGCGCTTCCGTGGGCACTGCTTCGCTCGGCTGGGCGGCGACCAGGGGGTGGGCGGCCAAATACTCGGTGAAGCCCGGGTCGGTGTAGGCAGCTGGCGGCAACGCGTCGCCCAGCAGGGCTGCATCGATCTCGGCCGCCGTGCGGATCTGCTCCTGGGTGTGCCACCAATCGATGCCGAACAGGCCCGTGCCCATCATCAGCACCAGCAGCAGGATGCCCAGGCGGCGCCACCAGGCTTCGTCGCGCTCGTCGTCACCGTCGAGCATGGCCACCGTACCCTGCAGCGTACCGCTGTAGGGATCGACATGCACCAGCTGGATGCTCGGCGCGGTCTGGCGCACCGGTGCAGCCACCGGCTGACGCGCCTGACGGGCCCGGGCCACGGCCTGCTGACGTGCGACGCGCAGGCGCTCGCTGACGTCGTGCGGCACTTCCTCGGCCCCTGCATGCAGGCGGGCCGCCACGCGCAGACCAAAGCGCGCCTCCAAAGCCTGGGCTTCCGCCTCGGCTGGCGGCCAACGAAGAGTCGGCGACACGGTGTTCACAACGAAATTCCCTTGAGTTTCAAGGCCTGGGCCAATGCGTGGACCGCTCGAGAGCAGTGCGTCTTGACGCTGCCTTCGGAGCACCCCATCGCCGCGGCCGTCTCGGCCACATCCATCTCCTCCCAATAACGCATCAGGAAGGCTTCCCGTTGACGTCCTGGCAGCTTGGCGATCTCCTCTTCGATCGATAGGAGGGTCTGTTGGCGGGAAAAGGTCTCGGCAGCGCTCTCGAAGCCAAGCGATCCGCTCTGGCCCTCCAGCGTCTCCAACAGATCGAAATCCGACTCTCCATCGGGAGACTCGAATTCGGAGAAAAGGTTCATCACGCCCTTGCGCACCTTCTGGTGGCGGAACCAGTCCATCGTCGCGTTCGACAGGATGCGCTGGAAGAGCATGGGCCACTCGGCCGCTGGCCGGTCCGCGTAGCGTTCGGCGAGGCGGATCATGGCGTCCTGCACGATGTCCAGGGCGGCGTCCTCATCGCGCACCGCATAGACGGTGCGCTTGAACGCGCGCTTTTCGACGGCTTGCAGGAAGTCGGAAAGATCTTGTTCTGCGGCCAAGGTTCAGGGGCAGCGTGGGCTGCTTCACGGAGGCGGCGCGATTATGTCACCGGGGTGAAGCCGGGCATCGGGGGGGCCAGGCTGTGCTGCACTGCGCAAGAAGGCGCGCGATCGGTGCAATAATCCCAGCTTCGCACACCGTGCGAGTTTGGGTCACTCTCGGTCGCCCGACCCCGGGCGCCGCCGTTTTTGACCGCGCAGGCTCCGATTCCGCCCCACAAGGGCGAGTCTGCCAGCTGATAGGCAGGCGTGAGGAGGAGCACCGTTCGATTTTCGTCAGAGAAAACCCGAAAGGTTCACCATGGACATGTCTGCCGCGGAACACAACCGTGCCGCATCGGCACAAGCCTCCCGCGAAGCTTCCTCCACTCCTGAGCTCAATGGCTCGGAGATCCTCATCCGCTGCCTGCAGGCGGAGAACGTCGAGTTCGTCTGGGGTTACCCCGGTGGCTCGGTGCTCTACATCTACGACGCGCTGTACAAGCAGACCTCGATCCAGCATGTGCTGGTGCGCCATGAACAGGCGGCCGTGCACGCGGCCGACGGCTACGCGCGCGCCACCGGCAACGTCGGCGTTGCCCTGGTGACCTCCGGTCCTGGCGTGACCAACGCGGTCACCGGCATTGCCACCGCGTACATGGACTCGATCCCGATGGTGGTGATCACCGGGCAGGTGCCCACGGCCGCGATCGGCCTGGACGCCTTCCAGGAGTGCGACACCGTCGGCATCACCCGCCCGGTGGTCAAGCACAACTTCCTGGTCAAGGATGTGCGCGACCTGGCT
>DAOLLE010000262.1:0-5143 GCA_035331205.1 Burkholderiaceae bacterium | reverse complement strand
TCCCAGAACCACCAGCCGCCCCAGCCCAGCTCGTAATAGGCCCACCAGGAGCCCAGTGCGATGCCCAGGGTCAGGAAGACCCAGGCCACCGTGATCCAGGGCCGCGACCAGCGCGCCCAGGCGGCGTCCAGGTTGCCCGCCAGCAGCGCCGCGATCGCGAAGGCGAAGGCCACCGACATACCCACGTAGCCCATGTAAAGCAGCGGCGGGTGGAAGACCAGGCCCGGATCCTGCAGCAGCGGGTTGAGCGAGCGGCCCTCTTCGGCGGCCGGCATCAGCCGCTCGAAGGGGTTGGAGGTGAAGAGCACGAAGGCCAGCAGGCCGAAGCCCACCAGGCCCAGCACGCCGAGCACGCGCGCCACCATCGCGTCGGGCAGCTGGCGCGAGAACAGCGCCACCGCGCCGGCCCAGCCGGTGAGCATCAGCACCCACAGCAGCAGCGAGCCCTCGTGGCCGCCCCAGACCGCCGCGAGCCGGTACATCGTCGGCAAGCCGGTGTTGGAGTGCCCGGCGGTGTAGGCCACCGAGAAGTCGTTGACGTAGAAGGCCCAGGTCAGGCAGCCGAAGGCCGTCGCCACGAGCAGGAGGGAAGCCGCCGCCGCCGGGCGCGCCAGCGCGATCCAGCGCGGCAGACGGCGGTGAGCGCCCACCAACGGCAGCACGCCCTGCAGGCCCAGGACGCAGAACGCCAGGACGAGCGCGAAATGACCGAGTTCCGGAATCATGGCTTGAGGGACTTCTGGGCGCGCTGGGCCTGTTCCACCGCGTGTTCGGCCGCGGGGGGCATGTAGTTCTCGTCGTGCTTGGCGAGCACCTCGGTGGCGGTGAACAGGCCGTCGGCACCGAGCCGGCCCTGGATCACCGCGCCCTTGCCCTCCTTGAACAGGTCGGGAAGGATGCCGGTGTAGGCCACCGGGATGTCGCGCGCGGTGTCGGTGATGACGAAGTTCACCGTCAGCTCGTTGCGGTGCAGCGAGCCGGCCTTGACCATGCCGCCGATGCGGAAGGCCTTGCCCTGCGGCGCCTTGCCCGCAGCCACCTCGGAGGGCGTCACGTACAGCGCGATGTTGGAGTCCAGCGCGTTGAGCACCAGCGCCGCGGCGATGCCCAGCGAGGCCAGCGCGCCGGCGATGAGGGCGAATCGTTTGTGGCGGGGTTTCATCCCAATGTCCTATCGAGTTCGTCGGCCAGGCGTTCGCGGCGCAGGGTGTCGCGCACGACGCGGGCGCGGCGCTTGGCCAGCAGCGGCTCGACCAGCATCAGCAGCGCGCAGGCGCCGAAGCTGCCCCAGACGTAGAAGGCGCGCCCGCCCATCGCGAAGAACTCGCCAACGCTATTCCAGTGCATGTTTCACCCAATCCGTAGCGGCCTCGCGTTCGAGAATGATGGCGCGCACCCGGGTCAGCGCCACCGCGATCGCATACATCCAGAAGCACAGCGCCATCAGCAGCATGCCCCAGAGCATCGTCTGCGCCATCGACGGGGACTTGGTCAGGCTGACCGAGGCGCCCTGGTGCAGCGTGTTCCACCACTTCACCGAGAAGTAGATGACCGGCACGTTGACCACGCCGACCAGCGCCAGGATGGCGCCGGCCTTGTCGGCGCGGCGCGCATCGTCGATCGAGGCCTGCAGCGCGATGAAGCCGATGTAAAGAAAGGCCAGGATCAGCTCCGAGGTCAGCCGCGCGTCCCAGACCCACCAGGTGCCCCACATCGGCTTGCCCCAGAGCGAGCCGGTCCACAAGCTCAGCACCGCCATCAGTGCGCCGGTGGGCGCCAGCGCCTGCGCCATCATTCCCGACAGCCGGGTGTTGAAGACCAGCCCCACCCCGGCCCAGAAGGCCATCGCGAGGTAGATGAACATCGACATCCACGAGGCCGGCACGTGCACGAAGATGATCCGGTAGGCCTCGCCCTGCACCGCGTCGGTGGGCGCGACGAAGAAGCTGACGTACAGCCCGGCGACGCCGAACAGGGCCGCCAGCGCCCAGAACCAGGGAATCAGCCGACCGGCCAGCGGGTAGAACACCGCCGGGCTGGCGTAGTGGAAGAGCCAGCGCGGCAGCGACGAAGGTGGACGGAGCGTGTCGTTCATGGTCGGCGGGGAGTCTGCCTCAAACCGGAGGTCGTTCGATGAAGACCGGGTCAGGACTCCAGGGCAATGCGCAGGGCAGCCGTGGTGGCCCAGGGCGCGAAGAACACCGCCACCGCCAGCATCGCGCCGAGCAGCGACAGATGCCCGGCATAGGCCATGCCGGCGACCTGCGCCTCCACCGCCCCGGCACCGAAGATCAGCGCCGGCACGTACAGCGGCAGCACCAGCAGCGCCAGCAGCACGCCGCCGCCGCGCACACCCAGCGTCAGCGCCGCACCGATCGCGCCGATCAGGCTGAGCAGCGGCGTGCCCAGCAGCAGCGCAAGCACCAGCACCGCCAGGGCGTCGGGTGCCAGGTCGAACTGGATGCCCAGCACCGGCGCGAGCAGCACCAGCGGCAGCCCGCTGACCAGCCAGTGGGCCAGCACCTTGCCGGCCACCAGCAGGCCCAGCGAGGAGGGCGACAGCGCCATTTGCTCGAGCGTGCCGTCCTGGTGGTCGGCGGCGAACAGCCGCGGCAGGCCCAGCAGCGTCGCCAGCAAGGCGGCGACCCAGAGCACGCCGGGGGCGATCTTGCGAAGCAGCGCCGGCTCGGGGCCGATGCCCAGCGGGAAGAGGCTGCACACGATCACGAAGAAGAACAGCGCGGTCAGCACCTCGCTCTGGCGCCGCAGCGCCAGCAGCAGGTCGCGCCGGGCCATCGCGAAGACGGCGTTCACAGGACCAACTCCCGGCCGCCGGTCACCGGCAGCGGCTGGTGGCTGGTCAGCACCGCCAGGCCGCCGCCGTCCAGGTGCGCCTGGACGAGCTCGCCCAGCAGTTGCACCGCGGCGGTGTCCAGCGCGTTGAAGGCCTCGTCCATCACCCACAGGCGCGCCGGGCGGGTGAGCAGGCGCGCCAGCAGCACGCGGCGCTTCTGCCCGGCCGAGAGCACGCGCACCGGCAGGTCCTCGCGCCCGCGCAGGCCCAGGCGGATCAGCGCGGCCAGCGCGTCGCGTTCGCTCAGCGCCAGGCCGTCGAGCGCGGCGGCGGTGCGCAGGTTCTCCAGCGGCGTGAGCTCCTCCTTCACCGCGGCGTGGTGGCCGAGGTAGAGCAGGTCACGGCGGAAGGCGTCGCTGGGCGCGGGGCTGCCGCGCCAGGTGATTTCACCTTCGAGCGGCAGTGCCAGCCCGACCAGCGCGCGCAGCAAGGTGGTCTTGCCCGCGCCGTTGAGGCCCTTCACGTGCAGCCACTCGCGCTCGGCCAGCGAGAACGAGACCCCGGAAAACAGCGTGCGATCGCCTCGCGCGCAGGACAGACGGCTGACGGACAACATGAAGCGGCGAAGCTACCTGAACCGGGCCGAGATGGAATTGCCCCAGGTCAAGTTTGAAAACGCTGGAGTATTTCACGTCCGGCCCCCTCCGCCACGAGGCTCAGATCGAACGAGGCCGTCGGGTGGCAACTCGCCGCGCCACCCCCAAGGCCCTGCGTCGGACCTTCGCGCTGCCGGTCAGGCCATGCCACGCCGGCCGGCGAAGGACTGCCGGGCGCTGCCGCCGCGGTCGCCGGGGCGGGCGATGGCGCGCAGCGCCGGCAGGTCCAGCAGCGTCAAGTCGTAGCCAGCCACCCGCAGGATGCCGCTGTCGGCCAGCCGCCGCAGCGCGCGCGACAGCGTTTCCGAGGTGGTGCCGATCTGCGCCGCGATGGCCTGCTTCTGCTCGGTCAGCCGCAGTGTCTGCACGCCCGCCACAGCGCCTGCCCTTTCGGGCTGCGCATCCAGACGCCGGAGCAGCCAGCGCGCCAGCCGTGCGGGAACATCGGCGGTGACCACGTCGTGCAGGGTGTCGTTGAGCGAACGCACCCGCGTGGCCAACTGCTGGCCGACCGAGCGCATCAGCGCCGGATCCACCGCGCAGGCATCGAACAGCGTGCACAAGGGCAGCGCCAGCAACTCCACCGGCGTGCGGCACTGCGCCGCATCGACCCAGGCGGGCGGGTTGGAGAGTGCGCCGGCAACATCCAGCCACTCGCCTGGGCCGATGCTGCGCTTCTCGACGAACTCGCCCGCGTCGGTCTGCCAGCCCAGCGCGATGCGCCCGCGCCGCAGCATCCACCAGGCCGCCACCGGCTGCGCCGGGCTGGGCAGCGACAGCGTGCCGATGCCATGGCGCAGCACCAGGCTGCTGGTGCGCAGGCGCTCGAGTGTCGCCTCGGTCGGCTGGGCCGGCGCGAAGGCGCGGCGCAGCAGCTGCAGGTCCGGATGCGCGCGCGCGGCCAGGGCACGCTGCGCGTCCAGGGTCCCGACATGCCAGGCCTCGCGACCCACCAGCGCGGTGGGCAACGGGGCCGGGGCGGGCGGCGGTGCCACCTGCCGGGTCGGCAGCGGAATCGGCCTGGCCATCGGGATCGGAATGGCCAGCGGTGCCTGGGCGGTGTCCAGTGCCACGGCGGCACCGGACTCCCCGACGCCGACGGGCGGTGTCTGGGGCATGGAACGAAGGGACAGCGTGGGGTGCATGGTCGGCCTCCAGGGCATCGATGTCCCCCGACCGTGCAAAAGCCGCGCCAGCCCAGTAACCCATGAAAATCAAGGGCTTGGCTTGAACTGGGTTATGGCGACCCGACGCGGGACTGGGTACTTTCGACCCTGAAAGGTGTCTTTCACCATGCCCCAATCCCCTTCGGTCCCCACCACGGCACCCGATCTGATGCGCGACCTCACCGGCTGGCTGCCGGCTGCGCTGCGGCTGCAGCACGTCGTCGACCAGCTGCGCGAGGCCTTCGCCTGCGACGCGGTCGCGCTGCTGGCGCTCGAGCCCGGCGAACCGCCCGACGGCCTGCGCCCGATCGCCATCTCCGGCCTGGTGCGCGACGCGCTGGGACGGCGCTTTCGCCTGCACGAGCAGCCCCGCCTGGCCGCGATCATGGCCACCGGCGAGGTGGTGGCCTTCGAGCACGGCAGCCAGCTGCCCGACCCGTACGACGGCCTGATCGACGCCCGGCTGGGCCAGCCGCTGCCGGTGCACGACTGCATGGGCATTCGCCTGCAGCTCGACGGGCGCCCCT
>DAOLLE010000261.1:0-5148 GCA_035331205.1 Burkholderiaceae bacterium | reverse complement strand
CCGATGGCGCGCAGCACGCCCCCGGGCAGGCTGAAGCAGGCCGCCAGCAGCGCGGCGCTGCGAATGTCCAGCCCGAACTCGCCGACGTAGTACTGCACCATCCACAGCGACAGCGCGACGTAGCCCCCGAAGACGATGCTGTAGTACTGGCAGTACTTCAGCACCTTCGGGTCCTTGAGCATCTTGAGTTGGTCGACGAACTTCACGTCGGCGGACACGTGGTGGCCCGGGTCGCTGTGGCTGAACAGCCAGAACAGCACCAGCGTGCCCAGCATCACCGCGGCGTAGACCTGCGGCACCATCGTCCAGCCGAAGGCCACCACCAGGCTGGGGGCGATGAACTTGTTGACCGCTGCGCCCGAGTTGCCGGCGCCGAACACGCCCATCGCGAAGCCCTGGCGGTTCTTCGGGAACCAGCGCGCGACGTAGGGCGTGCCCACCGAGAACGCCCCGCCGGCCAGACCGACGAACAGCCCGATCACGAGGAACTGCCAGTACTGCGTGGCGTAGGCCATCAGGAAGATGGCCGGAACGGTGATGGCCAGCAGCGCGGCCAGCACGATGCGTCCGCCGAAGCGGTCGGTCCAGATGCCCAGCGGCACCCGGATCAGCGATCCGGTGAGCACCGGCATGGCGGTCAACAGGCCGAACTCGGTGGCGTTCAGCCCGAGCTGCTTCTTCAGCGGGATGCCGATGACGCCGAACATCATCCACACCATGAAGCACACGGTGAAGGCCAGGGTGCTGACCACCAGCACCGACAGGGCCAGGGCTTGCTTGCTCATGCGAGCGTTCCTTCGCGTTGGTCGGGCTCGCCGCAGGGGCGGCGGCTGACCGGAATGCTAGGAACGTGCATTGCTCACGACCATCCGCCGGTGGGGCAGGCGGCCCCGGCGGATGGCCGATGCCCCCACAGGTAGGCATTGGCCGAAGGAACTACCCCGGGAGGTGATTTGCGCGGGGTTGTCCTGGATCAACCCGTGTCAGGTTCGGCCCTGGCTGGTGGCGATGACGGCGAGCTGAACGCGGGAGTTGACGTCGAGCTTGCGCAGCAGGTGCTGGACGTGGATCTTGACGGTGGACTCGGAGATGTCGAACTCGCGCGCGATCTCCTTGTTGGTCGCGCCGCGGCCGATGGCCACGAGGATCTCGCGCTCGCGCGGTGACAGAGCGGCCAGCGGGTCCACGGCGATGGGGGCCACCGCCGCCGCGGGGTTGCCGCCCAGGCGCAGCAGCGACACCAGCTTGGAGGTCATCTCCGGCGCGACCACGCTCTCGCCGCGCGCGCAGCGCACGATGGCCTGCGCCAGTGCGTCGCCCTCCATCGTTTTGAGCAGGTAGCCGGCCGCGCCGCCACGCAGCGCGGTGGTCAGGTCCTGCTCGTCCTCGCTGACGGTGAGCATCAGCACGCGGCAGCTCGGGCAAGCCTCGAGCAGCGAGCCGATCGCCTGCACGCCCGATACGCCGGGCAGGTGGTTGTCCAGCAGGATGACGTCCGGTTGCAGCCGCGCGGCCTGGCGCAGGGCCTCTCCGGCGTCCGCCGCGTCGCCCACGACCTGCAGTTCCGGCTGGGCCGCGGACAGCAGCGCGGTCAGGCCACGGCGAAACAGCGTGTGATCATCGACCACCAGGATGCGGATGGGCGTGTGCGGTGTCATGGGGTCAGGTCCTGCGGGGAGCGAATCATGCCGCAGCGGCGTCCGGCGCAGCCGATGAACCGGCGGTGAAACCGGCGGAGGGTGGCGGCGCGTCGAGGGGGCCGCGCACACCGGCCGTGGCCTCGGCCGGGCGGTTCGGCGCCAGCGTGAGCGTCAGCGTGGTGCCGCGGCCGGGTTGGGAGTCGAGCGCGATCGACGCGCCGATGCTGGCGGCGCGCTCGCGCATGATGTGCAGGCCCACGTGCGTGCCGGTGCCCTGGCCTTCCTCGGGGGCGCCGGCTGGCGGCACGAAGCCGCCACCGTCGTCGCGCACGACGAAGCGCCAGCTCGGCTGCTTCCACACGTCCAACCAGACCTGGGAGGCCCCGGCGTGCTTGCGCACGTTCGACAGCGCCTCCTGCACGATGTGCAGCGCCTGCACCTGCAGGTCCGGCGCCAGCGGCAGCCCCTGCCCGTGCACCGTCAGCGTGGCCGGCACGCCGCTCTGGTGCTCGAACTTGCTCAGCGTGGCCTGCAGGGCCGGCTCGATCGCCTCGCGGTTGGTGCGGGTGCGGAAATGCAGCAGCAGCTCGCGCACGTCGCCGTGGCTCTCCTGCAGCCCGAGCTCGATCTCGCCGAGGACCTCCGACATGCGCTCGCGGTCGCCGCTGGCCATCGCCTTGCGCATCAGCTGGGCCTGGATCTTCAGGAAGGCCAGGGCCTGGGCGATCGAGTCGTGCAGCTCACGGGCCAGGAAGCTGCGCTCCTCGGCCACCGCCGCCTCCCTTTCGAGCGACTGCAGGCGCAGCGTCTCCATGCCGCTGGCCAGGTGCGAGCAGGCGGTCTCCAGCAGCGCGCGGTCGGGCGCGGTCAGATCGGTCTCGGCGTGAAAGAACAGGTCGAGTTCGCCGAGCAGGCGGTCCTGGGCGCAGATCGGCACCGCCACGGCGGTGGCCCAGCCGATGCGCTCGCAGCGCAGCGGGCGTTCGAGGGCTGCCTGGCGGATCGGAATCACCCGGGCGTCGGCCGTGGCGCCGATCCGGCCGCAGAAGCAGTCATCGGCGCGGATGCACTGCTCGTCGGTCAGCATCTCGGGCGGCAGGCCGTCGCCCGCGAGCATCACGAACTGCGCCTGGTCCAGGTCGGCCCAGCGCAGCGCCACCGCATCGGCGCGTGCCACCTCGCGCAGCCGGTTCACGAAGCCGCCGGCCAGCTCGTGCAGGTTGCCGGCGTGGGCCACCCCCACGCTGATCGCATACAGCGCCTGCAGGCGCGAGCGCTGGTCTTCCAACTCGGCGGTCTTGAGCTGCACGCGCGCCTCCAGGTCGGCGTAGGAGGCCTGCAGCCGCTCGGCCATCTCGTTGAAGCCCACCGCCAGGGCGCCGAGTTCGTCGTTGGCTGCGGGCTGCACGCGCACGCCGAGATCGCCGCCGCGCAGCGCCGCCACCGCCTGCTTCAGGTCGCTGACCGGCTCCAGCACGAAGCGGTAGCCCACCACCATCAGCACCAGCCCCGCCACGCCGCCGAGCAGCAGCAGCCCCACCTGCAGCAGGTGCATGATCGCGGTGTAACGGGCCAGGTGGGTCTCGATCGCGGTGACCAGCTGGTCGATGCAGGTCACCAGGTCCACCGTTAGGCGGTCCACGCGGGCATGGGGCACCCGCTCCTGGCCGAAGGCCGGTGTCGACTGGTGCAGTCCGCGCAGCGCGGCCCAGGCGGCCTTGACCTGCAGGAAGTCGCGCCGTACCGCCTCGTCCCAGGGCACGAACAGCGGCCGTTCCGGGTCGCCTTGGTCGAGCAGGACGATGCTGCGCTCGAACTCCGTCAGCAGCACCTGTCGCTGTGCCTCGGGCTGAGGCTCCGCCGCCGACCAAGCCAGCCGGTAGGCCTGCATGCGCAGGCGACCGGCCTCATTGACGGCAGCGGCACCGCCGTCGAGCTGCCAGGATACCCACAGGGTCAGCCCGGTCAGGATCAGGCCCACGACCACGAAGGGCAGGCTCGTCAGTGCCAGTTTGGCACCCAGGGTCCAGCGGTCAGGCGCGTTGTTCACCCGCACACTGTAGCGGTGCTGGCCGTCCCGGGGCTGCCGCCGGGGACGTGGCGGACCATCACCCCATGTCGCCGCCACAGCCGCCGCAGCAACCGCCACCGCAGCCGCCTCGCGACGCCGACTGGGCCTTCGCGAGCCGAGCGGCCACGCCCGCGTCCTCGAACAAGAGGTTGTTCTCGAGGTGAATGTGCTCCATCAGGTCGTCGCGCAGCGCGCGCAGCCCGGTGTAGAGCGCGCGCCAGGTGGTGCAGGCATCGGCCGGCGTGCGCAGCTGGTCGGTCAGCGCCAGCAGGCGGGCCAGCGCCTGGCCGTGGTCGTCGTGCTCGCGGCGCATCACTGCGATCGGTTCGAGCACGAAGGAGGGCGAGCCGTAGCGCAGCAGCGGGAAGAGCACTTGCTCTTCCTTCTCCATGTGGCTGTCGAGGTTGCGCTGCATCGCCGTCAGGTGATCGGCCAGGCCTCGGGGGCAGTCGCTGCGGTCGCCGTGCACCGACTCGACCCGCTGCGCGAGGCGGATGAGCTCGGGCAGCTGCTCGCGGTGGCGCAGGTGGTAGCGCTCGAGGAGGTGATCGATCAGCTCGTCGACACTGGCCTCGCGCCAGTCGCGCACATCGGCGGCGGGCTGCGCGATCAGGGCCTGCAGGGCGCTGTCCAGCGTTGCGGCATCGAGGCCGCGTTCGGCCACCGCGTCGGCCAGCCGCTGCTGCCCGCCGCAGCAGAAGTCCAGTCCGGCCTGCCGGAACAGGGCGGTGGCGCCGGGAATGCTGCGGGCCAGGTCGCCCAGCGAGCGGGCGAACAGGGGCGGGGTCGAGGCGGGGATCGCGGGCGAAGTCGAGGTGACAGTCATGGTGGGAATCGATGGGCGGAGCGTCGGTCGTACGGCATGTTCGGCCCTCCCCCGCGCATCGATCCTTGAACTGTCACAAGGCTGGAGCGGCAAGGCCTGCGTCGGTTGATGCAGGCCAAGCCGCGCCGATGCGCGGGCTTACTTCGTCGGGTACTGCAGGTCGGCGCGGCGGTTCTGCGACCAGGCGGCCTCGTCGTGGCCGGTGGCGCGCGGGCGCTCCTTGCCGTAGCTGATGGCTTCCATCTGGCCTTCCTTCACGCCCAGCAGCTGCAGGGCCTTGCGCACCGATTCGGCGCGGCGCTGGCCGAGCGCCAGGTTGTACTCGGAGCTGCCGCGCTCGTCGGCATTGCCTTCGATGCGGATCGCCACGGCCGGGTTGGCCGACAGGAACTTGCCGTGCAGTTCGATGAGGCCGGTGAACTCCGGCTTGATGGCCTGCTGGTCGAAGTCGAAGAAGACGCTGCGCTGCTTGGACAGGTCGCTGTTCGGGTCGAGGTAGGGCGGCAGGGCGCGAGCGACCGGCTGGGCCGGGGTCGCCGCGCGCGGTTTCGTGGGCGCGGGTGCGGATGCCCTCGAACGCGACGCCATCGAGCTCGCGAAACCGCGCGCGG
>DAOLLE010000260.1:0-5156 GCA_035331205.1 Burkholderiaceae bacterium | reverse complement strand
GACCACGCGGCGCCGGTCCCCCGCGGTGTCGCCCGAATTGCGCAGATCCAGTCGCTCGGCACGCAGGCCATGCCGCTGTGCCGCCAGCGCCGCGCCGTTGAGCGCCCGCGCGCCGCAGGCGTCCTGCGGATCCAGATCGGTCGCCCCGGCCGCGAGGCGCCGCAGCGTCTCGGTGTCGCGCGCCTGTGCTTCGGCGTAAGGCAGGTAATGCGACAGGTCGCTGCTGATCACGATCAGCGTCTCGTCGTCCCCCCAGAGGCGCTCGATCACCGCGCACACTTCGTCCGGTGTCGCGTCGCCCACCGCCAGCGGCAGCAGCGTCCAGCCGGGCGCCAGCACCGCCTGCAGGAAGGGCAGTTGCACCTCCAGTGCATGCTCCTGCGCGTGCACCCGGTCGCTGCGCACGACCTGCGGCAGGTCGGCCAGCTGCGCCAGCGCCGCCTGATCCACCGGTACGCGGCCCAGCGGCGTGTCGAAGGCGTCGACCGTCGGCACCGCCAGACCCCGCACCGGCACCCGGTGCACCGGCCCGAGCAGCACGACGCGGCGGATCCGCGCCGCCCAGGGTCGCAGCCGGGCGTAGGCGCTGCCGGCGACCGGCCCCGAATAGACGTAGCCCGCGTGCGGCACCACCAGCAGCTTCGGCTGGGCAAGCGCTTCGGCCGATCCCGCCTCGGCGGGCGGCACCGCGTCGAGGCAGGCCTGCACCTGCGCGGCCAGCGCGACCGGCGCAGCGGGGTAGAAACTGCCGGCCACGGCGGCGGGGCGAATCGATGGCATGGCGCACCTCCTGGAACGCATATGCGCCTCGCGCCGGCATTCGTCAAGCCCGGCCGGCGGCCCCCGCTGCTCCATCCCGCCGAATTGTTTCAGTGTGCAAACCGGGCCTGTCGCCAGGTTGCGCGAGCGGGGTCGGCCGGGCATCGTGCGTTGCCGCCGATTCGGCGCGGACACGGAGGAGAGGATCACCATGCTGCCCATCGTCGCCGGCCTGCTGTCCCAGGGCCTGAATCTGGTTGCCAATGCCGCACTGGCGAAGGGCAAGGACTACGTCAAGGAAAAGACCGGCGTCGACCTCGATCGGGGCCAACTCACCCACGAGGACCTGGTCAAACTCAAGCAGTTCGAATACGAGCACGAGGAAGAACTGCTGAAGCTGCGCACCGAGCAGGACAAGCTCAACCTGACGGAAACCCAGCTCTACATCGGCGACACGCAGGACGCGCGCAAACGCGAGGCCGCGATCGCCACCTCGGAAAATGCGCCCTGGTACAACAAGGCCATCACGCCCTTCCTGGCCGTGCTGACGGTGCTGCTGACTTTCGGCGCCTTTGCGCGCATGACCTACGTTTCCGACGATCCGCCGCCGACCAGCAAGGAAGTCGTCGAAGCCCGTGAGATTCTGCTGAAGGTGGTCGCAGAAAAGGACGCCAGCATCGAGCGCATTCAGGCCGCCAAAATGCTCGTCGAGGCCGCCGACAAGGCCGCAACAGCGGCGGTGGCGCAAAAGAGCACCCAGAAGGAAATCATGCTCTACATCCTCGGCGTGCTCTCGGCGATCGCCACGCAGATTTACGCCTACTACTTCGGCAGCTCCAAGGGCAGCGCCCGCAAGGACGAAACCATCGCGGCCTTCGCCGGCCCGAAGGGAGAGTGACGATGCCCACCACCGTCAAGGACCAAGCCGAATTCCTGCAGGACGTGATCAAGCTGCTGCAATTCGCCCGCGAGCAGAAATTCGTGGTCACCGGTGGCGAGCTGTACCGGCCCTCCGAAATGCAGGCCATCTACGTCAAGACCGGTCGCTCGAAAACCATGGCCAGCCGCCACCTCAACCGCTGCGCCATCGACCTGAACTTCTTCGTCGAATCCGGTGGCCGACTCGAACTGACCTACGACATCCAGGTCCTGAAGAAGATCGGCGACTACTGGGAAAGCCTGAACCCGCTCAATTCCTGGGGCGGCAACTGGAATTCGTTCAAGGACGTGCCGCATTTCGAGCGGCGGGGGACTTGAATTCAGGGCGCCCAATCAGCCGTCTGTCGAGTCTTGTTGCGCTGTTGCTGCAAATGAGATGGACAGGCGTGCGGGCTTTTCCCTGTCTCGGTGGATGTTGAAGAGCTGCGATTGGGAGATGATTTTCAGTTCGCTTCGATAGGTCAACGCGGAGGTTCATCCACGGCCGAGGGCCAGCCCGCTGGGCGGACTTCTACTTCGCACCGATGATGCTGCTGACTCTCTCCTTGGTTGCCCAATCCTCGATCCATATGGCGGCGGGATCGGCATCGAGCTTGCCGCTGACTTGGTAGATTTTCCCGGGAGCGAGCGTGATGTCGAGGTCGCCTTCGATTCGGCGGTATCGGCCCGCTGCATTGGCTGCAATTTCTTCGATCGGCGCGCGAAAGACATGGACACCAATGAGGTGCAGGCGCATGGGCTTTGCCGGGACAGGGCGAGCGATCAAATAAGGCGCCAGTCCTGTGCCAAAGCCGGATCCAATTCGTCTCGAGCTGTTGAGGGCATTGGCAATTTTTTGCCCATCGATCGAATCTACGACGAAGACGGCCGGACGGGTCCCATCGGTCGAATCGGCGGCAGAGTCGTTTAACTCGGCGGTTTCCACGCCTGTCGGTGCGATGTATTTTTGGGGTGTCGCAACGCAACCGAGGATGATTAGGTTGACGGAGGCCGTGATGGCCAGGAATGCAGCGTGCTTCATTTTTTTAGGGGTTTAAGCGGATCGGGCCGCTGTGGATGAAATGAGTTGCTCACGGTCTTCGATTGCAGCCAGCACGGACGGCGGGATGAAACTGATGACGTGCTCGAACTGGAGTGGCGGAGCCGAACGATCGACGCACTCTTCCCAAAATGCCAGATGCAGTTGGTCGACTGCGAAGGGCGAGGAGGCCACGTGGGCACCTGCGGCACCCTGCACCGAGAACCACGACAGGTACGTGACGCCATTGACCGCAGAACGAAAGATGCTCTCGAAATGCATGGCCTCGCGGTCCAGTGTTTTCACGCAGTCGGCGTGATGCTGGCGCAGCATATCCATCCACTCCTGCGCACGCGCCTCTTTGCCGCGCTGGATAGCGAAGGACATGAACTCGGTCTTGTATGTCATGGGTGCAGTTGCATGCGCAGCAAATGTATTCCCGCGGCCTGTTAGGCGCCTAGGGTTGGGTCACCTGCCAACTCGAGGCGAACAATGGGCCTCGTCGGTTTGTGGCGGGCGACTTCCGTGAAACCGGCCTTGAGAAACATGCTGGTTGAACCAAACCAGGATGCATTCGGCGCATTCGGTGCGTCTCTGTCTACCGGGTAGGCCTCAAGCCATGTGGCTCCTCGTGTTCTGGCAAAGTCGACGGCTGCGGCCAGCAGCTCGTGCGCTACACCTTGCTTTCTGTACTCGGATGGCACGACAAAGCAGATGATCGACCAGACGGGATGGTCATCGATGCTTCGCATCGTCGGTGAATTGGCCAGCCGAACGAAGTCCTTCCTCGGGCCAAGTGAGATCCAGCCCGCGGGCCTGCCATTCTTATAGCCGAGCAGGCCGGGTGGCATTTCGCTGTTCGCCAGGCGGGCCAGCGCAGCCCTATTCCGCGACGCATGGGTTTCGCCAGCCTTCAGACTAGGCGGCTTGCCAGCCTCGCGGTAGTGCATGCAATAGCAGGCCTTTGCTATTGAACAACCACGTGCCTGGAATACCGTGTCCAGGTCGGGCAGTCTCTCCGGTGTGAGAGGGAGAACCGTGAGCGACATGTCGCTGCGGGTTCGCTGTAGTGCCAAGTTAAGCGTCAGGCCCATTGGTGAAGGAAAAAACATGAGCTGAAGTTGCCTTGCCATGCACTTGTAGCCGACACCGAGCTACACACTCGTGCCTGGCTCCGACTCGCCGGGCGACACCCATGCTTGCCAGGTTTCCATCGGCCACAACAATCTCGATCCGAGCAAGGCCCAAGCGACCCAATCCGAGTTCGCGCAATGCAAGGACCGCCGCGGTTGCAGCGCCCATTCGTTGACGCGATTGCCTCACCCAATAGCCGAGGTTACACAGTTTGTTTATTGGGGAGAACTGATTGAGCCCACAGCCGCCGAAAAACTCCCCGTCGGTGGCAAAGATGCCGAACTCATGGGCAGTCCCTGCAGCGCGAGCCTGATTGCAGTGCTCAAACCAGCATGCAGCGTCGTACTCATCGAAGTCTGGTTTCGCCCAAGTCATCCAACGGCCGACGGTCGAGGTCGATTCACGGACTCCAGCGCTCATTGCGGCAGCATCTGTATGTTGGTAGGGACGAAGCACATACTTTCCGGCGTGGATCATGATTTCTGACGCTTGCATGTTATGGCCAGCAACTTGACGCCGCGTTGCGCGGCGATTGTCGTTCAACGCGGTTTGCTTGCGTGGCGACAGGGGCTTGACACATTTCTATCTTCCCTCTCGTAAACTCCGCTTGCATGCAGAATGATTTTCACCACAAAAGGCCGCGTTCGCTCGGGCTGATTCTGCGCGCGGCCATCCGCGGTGGCAAGGAGAAACTCATCCGCCGCCCCGTCCTGCGCCCGGGTTGCGCCTTGGCACACCCTCCTGTTTCAACACCCGGCCGGCGACCTTCAGCACACCCAGGGCGTTCACCGTCAGAGACTGTCGGTGCGCTCAGCGCACCACGCGCGCGTGGCGCCGTCCCGCCCCCGCCTAAACCAAAGTGCAATAGCGCGAAGCGCGCTGCGTGCCTAGATTTCGTCCCACGCCGCCAGCCCGCTGCACGCGACCGCAGCCGGGCGACGTGCTGCGGCCCGCGCCGATCCGGCGCGATCGGGCCGCACGACCTACATCCCACGCTAGGAGACAAGCACCATGGCCCTGCTCGAACGCCACGAGTGGTACGACATCGCGCGCAGCACGAACTGGACCCCTTCGTACGTCCAGGAATCCGAACTCTTCCCCGACCAGATGACCGGCGCGATGGGCGTGCCGATGGCGGCCTGGGAGGTCTACGACGAGCCCTACAAGACCTCCTTCCCCGAATACGTGAAGATCCAGCGCGAGAAGGACGCCGGGGCCTACTCGGTGAAGGCGGCGCTGGAGCGCAGCCGCATGTTCGAGGAGGCCGACCCGGGCTGGCTGTCGATCCTGAAGGCGCACTACGGCG
>DAOLLE010000259.1:0-5159 GCA_035331205.1 Burkholderiaceae bacterium | reverse complement strand
CCAAGCCGTCCGGCCCGCGCCGACGGAGCCGCGCCGTGACGCCCGCCGCCTTCGGCTCGGGCTTGGTCCGGCTGCCTCAGCGCCTGTTGATCGGCTTGGTGCGTGGCTACCGGCTGCTGCTCAGTCCCTGGCTGGGCTCGGCCTGCCGCTTCGAGCCGACCTGCTCGGTCTACGCGCTGGGCGCGCTCGACGGCCACGGTGCGCTGCGCGGCAGCGTGCTGACGGTCGCGCGCATCGGCCGCTGCCACCCCTGGTGCCGCGGCGGCCACGACCCGGTGCCCAAGCCCGGTACCGGTCTGTTCACCGCCCTGCTGGGGCGGCCCCGCACCAGCGCGACGACCGATGGCGTCGCCCTGCCCGCTTCCGACTTCCCCGACTCCCCCCGAAAGACCTCCTCCGTATGACCGACATGCGCCGTGCCCTGCTGTGGGGTGTTTTCTCGATGTCGCTGGTGATGCTGTGGGACGGCTGGAACCAGCACACCGGGCAGCCGTCGATGTTCCACCCGAGCGCCCAGGCTCCGACGGCCACCACGCCGCACGCCGACGCCGGGGTGCCGCCGGCCGCATCGGGCGCAGCCGCTCTGCCCGGCGCCACGGGTGTACCGGGCGCCGCCCAGGCTCCGGCCGCCGCCGCCTCGGCAGCGGCCACCGCCGAAGCACCCAAGTCCGAACTGGTGACGGTCACCACCGACACACTCAAAGCCACCGTCGACAGCCGCGGCGGCACCTTGGTGCGCGTGGAGCTGCTGAACTACCGCGACCCCTCCGACGCCAAGCGCAACATCACGCTGTTCGACCGCTCCACCGAGCGCGTCTACACCGCCGAGACGGGCCTGATTCCGACCCGCGCGGGCGAGGTGCTGCCGAACCATTTCACGGTGATGGCGGTGCAGCCTGGCGAG
The DNA here is from genome assembly GCA_035331205.1 of Burkholderiaceae bacterium. Taxonomy (GTDB): domain Bacteria; phylum Pseudomonadota; class Gammaproteobacteria; order Burkholderiales; family Burkholderiaceae_C; genus Sphaerotilus. The sequence continues at coordinate 4,255 of DAOLLE010000259.1, read as the reverse complement.
CGCGCGCTGGCGGCCGGCCAGAACGAACTGAAGCTGCAGTTCGAGGGCAATGCAGGCGGCATCAAGCTGGTCAAGACCTTCACCTTCCACCGCGGCGACTACACCATCGGCGTGCAGCAGCAGGTGGTCAACACCGGCGCAGCACCCACCGGCGTGCAGGCCTACTACCAGCTGGTGCGCGACGGCAACCCGACGCCCGACGCGTCGAGCTTCTACAGCACCTTCACCGGCCCGGCGGTCTACACCGAAGCCGGCAAGTTCCAGAAGGTCGAGTTCAAGGACATCGAGAAGCGCGGCGCCAGCGACAAACCCTCGCACGAGACGCAGGGCGACAACGGCTGGGTGGCGATGGTGCAGCACTACTTCACCTCCGCCTGGTTGCTGGGTGACAAGACGCAGCGCGAGTTCTTCACCCGCAAGGTCAGCACCAACCTCTACGCCGCCGGCATGACCGTGCCGCTGGGCGACATCGCTCCGGGCGCGACCAAGACGCTGGAGGCGCGCCTGTACGTGGGCCCGCAGGAGGAGAACAAGCTGGAGACCCTGGCCCCCGGCTTCGACCTGGTCAAGGACTACGGCTGGCTCACCATCCTCGCCAAGCCGCTGTTCTGGCTGCTGCTCAAGCTGCACAGCCTGATCGGCAACTGGGGCTGGTCGATCGTCGCGCTCGTGGTGCTGCTCAAGGCGGCCTTCTACTGGCTCAACGCCAGCGCCTACCGCTCGATGGGCAAGATGAAGGCCATCAACCCGAAGGTGATGGAGCTGCGCGAGCGCTACAAGGACGAGCCGCAGAAGATGCAGCAGGAGATGATGCGCATCTACCGCGAGGAGAAGGTCAACCCGCTGGGCGGCTGCCTGCCGATCTTCGTGCAGATGCCCTTCTTCATCGCGCTGTACTGGGTGCTGCTGTCGAGCGTCGAGATGCGCGGCGCGCCCTGGCTGGGCTGGGTGACGGACCTGAGCGTGAAGGACCCGTACTTCATCCTGCCCATCGCGATGACGCTGACCACGGTGCTGCAGACCTGGCTGAACCCGACGCCGCCGGACCCGGTCCAGGCCAAGATGATGTGGATCATGCCGCTGGCCTTCAGCGTGATGTTCTTCTTCTTCCCGGCCGGCCTGGTGCTGTACTGGTTCACGAACAACGTGCTGTCGATCGCCCAGCAGTGGGCCATCAACCGGCAGCTCGGTCTGAACAAGTGACGCCGAATCCGGCGTGAATTCCTGCCGCGGCACCGCGCACACCCGGGGCGCGCAGGACCCGATCGGGGGATTGAGTCCCCGGCACCGGCCCGGCACCATGGGCTCAGCGGGGCAGACCTGAAACGGTTGCCGTGTTGTCCGAGAACCCGAGTGGTTCGCGGGCCTCGCGGCAACACCACCAGCTCGGGAGGGCGAAGCCGGACCAGCCGGCCACCTCCCCCCGCGCCATCTTCACGCCAGACGCCCCGACGAGGCCCCCTCGCCGGGGCGTTCTGCCTTTCGGAGCGGCGGGACCGGCCGAGGCGACAATCGCGCCCATGCTGCCGCGCCACGACGACCCCATCGCCGCCATCGCCACCGCCCCGGGCCGCGGTGCGGTGGGCATCGTGCGCCTGTCCGGCCGCGATCTGGCCCCGCTGGCGCAGGTGCTGACCGGACGCGTGCTGACGCCACGCCAGGCCAGCTTCGGGCCGCTGCGCGACGCCGCCGGGCGGCCGATCGACCACGGGCTGGCGATTTTCTTCCCCGCCCCGCACAGCTACACCGGTGAAGACGTGCTGGAGCTGCAGGCCCACGGCGGGCCCGTGGTGCTGCAGCTGCTGCTGGCGCGCTGCCTGGAGGCGGCCGCCGAACCGGACCCCGAAGGCCTGCCCCGCCTGCGCGGCCTGCGCCTGGCGCGCCCGGGCGAGTTCACCGAGCGCGCCTTCCTGAACCACAAGCTCGACCTGGCCCAGGCCGAGGCGGTAGCCGACCTGATCGACGCCAGCACCGAGGCCGCGGCCCGCAGCGCCGCGCGCTCACTGGGCGGCGAGTTCTCGCGCCAGATCGGCCAGCTGCGCGACCAGCTGATCGAGCTGCGCATGCTGGTCGAGGCCACGCTGGACTTCCCCGAGGAGGAAATCGACTTCCTCGAACGCGCCGATGCGCGCGGCCGGCTCACACGCCTGGCCGCGCAGCTCGACCGCGTGCTCGACACCGCCCGCCAGGGCGCGCTGCTGCGCGAGGGCCTGCGCGTGGTGATCGCCGGCCAGCCCAACGCCGGCAAGAGCTCGCTGCTCAACGCGCTGGCCGGCGCGGAGCTGGCCATCGTCACGCCGATCCCGGGCACCACGCGCGACAAGGTCAGCGAGACGCTGCAGATCGAGGGCGTGCCGGTGCATGTGATCGACACCGCCGGCCTGCGCGAGGACGCCGAGGCCAGCGACGAGGTCGAGCGCATCGGCATCGGCCGCAGCTGGCAGGCCATCGCCGAGGCCGACGCGGTGCTGCTGCTGCACGACCTGACCCGCATTGACGAGCCCGCCTACGCCGCCGCGGACGCTGCCATCGCCGCGCGGCTGCCCGCCGGCGCCCAGCTCGTGCACGTCTACAACAAGGCCGATGCGGTGCCGGCCGAGCGCCTGGCCCAGCTCGAGGGGATCGGTCCGCCGGACGGCGGCGAGCCCCTGCGCATCGCGCTGTCCGCCCGCACCCACGCCGGCCTGGATGCGCTGCGCCGCCAGCTGCTGCAGCTGGCGGGCTGGCACGCCGCGCCGGAGGGCGTCTTCCTCGCCCGCGAGCGCCACGTCCAGGCCCTGCGCGCCGCGCAGGCCCATCTGGCCGAGGCGCAGGCCTGGGCCGGCCAGGCCGACGCCGCGCTGGACCTGCTCGCCGAAGAGCTGCGCCTGGCTCACGACGCGCTGGGCGAGATCACCGGCGCCTGCACGCCCGACGACCTGCTGGGCGTCATCTTCAGCCGCTTCTGCATCGGGAAATGAGGCCCCGCCACTGACACAACGCGTCAGAGTTGTTGCAAGTCTGCATCTGAGACAGCCCCCCGGGCGCCTGCGCCCGACCGTTCGACTGCCGCTGCACGGCCGACGGGGGCACAATCCTGAAGGCAATTTGCGGGATTGCTGCGGCTTTTCGCGCTGCGCCCGACGCCGGAGATTCGGCGCCATGGCGCGGGAGCCGACGGCACAACACACACGGTGGCGGAGATTGGAGCAGCGGATGGGTATCGAGGAACTGGTGCAGGTGGTGCAGTCGCTGAACACCGACGACGCCTTCCACGCCCGCCTGGACCTGGCCCAGTGGCGCACGCTGAGTGCCTACCTGACGGGCTATGAGGCGCGGGCCGGCGACCTGCTGTTCGAAAAGGGCGACGCCGACCGCACGACCTATTTCCTGGGCCGCGGCACGCTGCAGGTCTACGTGCCGGGTGCGCCACCGTCGCAGTCGCGCATCGCGCTGCTGCGCCCGGGTTCGGTGGTCGGGGAAACCGGCCTGTTCAGCGACCAGCCGCACTCCGCCAGTGTCGAGGCGATGACGGCCGTCACGGTCTGGGCGCTGCACCTGCCGCGCTTCGAGGAGCTGGTGCAGCGCGCACCAGCGATCGCGATCGAGCTGCTGCGTGCCGCCGGTGGGGTGATGGCCGCACGCATGCGCGCCAACATGGCCTTCAACACGGCGGTGGCCTGACGCCGGCGCCGACGGAACTGCGGCGGGGCCCGCCCGGTCCAGTCCCGTTCAGCCCTTCAGCAGGCGGCTCTCGGCCAGCGCCAGCGCCTCGGGCCGCCCGTTGAGCACCAGCACGTCGCCGCTGTGCAGCACGAGCGCGTCGTCGCCTGGCAGCACCTGACCGGAGGTCCGGCGCAGCGACACCACCGACACGCCGAGCGCCTGCAGCGCGAGTTCACCCAGCGCGCTGCCCAGGTGCGGCGCACCGGGCGGCAGCACGACGGATTGCAGCCGGTCCTGATCGAGCTCTTCGGATGTGTCGTCGTCGGCGCCGTGGAAGTAGCCGCGCAGCAGGCCATAGCGGGCATCGCGCGCGTCGCGGGTGATGCGGATCACGCGCCGCACCGGCACGCCCACCAGCGCCAGCGCATGGCTGGCCAGCATCAACGAGCCCTCGATCGCCTCGGGCACCACCTCGGTGGCGCCGGCCGCACGCAGCTTCTCGAGGTCGGTGTCGTCGATCGTGCGCACCACCACCGGCACGTGGGCGGCGCGCTCGCGCACATGCTGCAGCACCTTCAGTGCCGACGGGGTGTCGTGGTAGCTGATCACC
>DAOLLE010000258.1:0-5167 GCA_035331205.1 Burkholderiaceae bacterium | reverse complement strand
GATCGCCCACGCCCTGCACCGCCTGGCCGGGCTGCGCCGGCCCGACCTGGCCCTCGCCCGGCGCCTGGGCCGCCGCCTCTCCGACCGCCAGTACCTCGCGCTCGGCCACCTCGCCTACTTCGGCCGCTGGCCCGACTACGACCAGCCGCGCAGCTTCAACGAGCAGGTGCAGGCCTACATGCTGCGCTGCCGCTCGCCCTGGTTGAAGCTGGCCGCCGACAAGCTGGCCACCCGCGAGTACGTCGCCCGCACGCTGGGAGAGGAGTTCCTCGTTGCGCTGATCGGCGTCTGGGACGATGCCGACGACGTGCCGCTGATGACCCTGCCGCGCCCCAGCGTCGTCAAGACCAGCGTCGGCAGCGGCCAGCTCGGCTTCCTGCGCGTGGGCGTGTACACCGACCTGGTCGAGCTGCGCCAGAACCTGCGCCGCTGGCTGGCCGCCGACTACGGCGAACAAAGCCGCGAATGGGCCTACCGCGGCCTGCGCAACCGGGTCTTCGCCGAAGCGATGCTCACCGGCGAGAACGGCGAGCTGCCCGCCGACCACAAGGTCTACATCGTCGGCGGGCGGGTGCGCTTCATCCAGGTCGACCGCGGCCGCTTCGGGCGCCACACCCGCAACCTCTACGACGCCGACTGGAACCTCCTGCCCGCCCGCCTGACCCTGCGCCGCCACGCCCCCGACCCGCGCCCGCCGCGGCTGGCCGACATGCTGGCGCACAGCCTGACGCTGGCCGCGCCCTACGAATGCCTGCGGGTGGACTGGTACGCCCAGGGCGAGCGCCTTTACGTCGGCGAGCTGACCAACTACCCCGGCGCCGGCTTCGAGCGCTTCATCCCCCAGGCCTTCGCGCTCGAAATGGGGCGCGACTGGCCCACCCCGGCCGCTGCAGCCGCTGCAGCCGATCCGCCCGCCAGCGCCGACCCCGGCGCCTGAGCCGGCGACGGGCGTGGTCGCCGCGAAACGGCGCGCGGCAAAGGCCTGTGGAATTTTTCACATTCGGTTCACAAGCAGGGTCCGCAGCGCCTGCGCGCCAACCGGAGCGGCATGATGCGCCCGGGGCCGGTCGTGCCCCGATTCGCACCGTCAGGAGAGAAGCCCATGCCACCCACCCACACCCGCCTCGCCAGCGCGCTCGCCGCCGCGCTGGCCACCTCGCTGACCCTTGGCCTCACCGCCTGTGGCGGTGGTGGCAGCAGCAGCGATACCGAGACCAGCAGCACGACACAGGACGCCAGCAGTGCCAGCTACGCTGCCAACTCGGTGGCCACCACCGCGCAGGCTGCTGCGGCGCTGGACGCCAGCGTGGTCGCCGCGGAATCGCTGGTTTCGTCCCCATCCGCCACCCTGGCCGCCCGCAACGCACGCAGCAGCGCATTGGCGGTACACCCCCTGGCCACCCTCACCGGCACATTCGACTGCGCCGGTGGCGGCAAGGCCAGCGTCAGCGCCAGCGCGCCGGACCCCGCGACGCTCTACAACGGCCGGCTCGATGAAGGCGAGGTCTACACCCTCGCCTTCGACAGCTGCCGCAGCGCCAGCGGCGCGCCGACCCTCAGCGGGAGCCTGACCCTGACGGTGCTGGCCCCGTCGGGTGGCACGCGCAACCTGCAGCTCGGCGCCGACGCCCTGACCGCGACGCTGGCCAACGGCAGCTCGGTGGCCTTCAACGGCAGCCTGCACTACGCCAGCTCGGACGCCTACAGCGACACGACCCACTACCTGCGCAGCAGCACGGTGACCTCCAGCGGTGTCACGATCGTCGGCAACCGCGGCGGCCGCAGCACGACCCTGGCGGTCAGCAGCCTGCTGCTCACCGGCCAGTCGAGCTGGAACGGCACCACCTGGATCAGCAGCCAGTCCAGCCTGAGCTGCAGCTTCAGCGCCACCACGCCGAACGGCAGCTTCAGCGCCACGCTGGCCAGCACCGGCTCGGCCAGCACCGACGCCAACGGCAAGCCGGTCAGCGGCCTGTGGTCCCTGACACTGCCCAACGCCCTTGTCGCGCTCACGCTCAGCAACGGCAGCGGCGCACTGACCATCGACAACGGCAAGGACGGCAGCATCGACCGGACGATTCCCGTCACCGTCGATGCGCTGCTCGCGCTGATCTGACCCACCCGCCCGGGCCGGCGGGGACAATCGCGGCATGACCGCCCACGTCCCCGCCACCGCGAAGGCCCTGCCCGCCATCGTCCGCTTCGATGCCCCAGCCGCCGAGCCCGAACTCGACCGCCCGCGCCGCGACCGCCTCGAGGCCGGCGACCCGCTGCGCCGCACCTGGACGCTGTACGAGGCGCCGCAGGGCGACCTCAGCGCCGGCCTCTGGGCCTGCGAGGTCGGCCGCTGGCGCATCGCCTTCCCCGCCGGCAAGGACGAGTACTTCTTCGTGCTCGAAGGCCTCGTGCGCCTGCACGACGGCGAGCGCGGCGGCTACACCGAGTTCCGCGCCGGCCAGGGCGGCGTGATTCCCGGCGGCTTCACCGGCGCCTTCGAGGTGGTCGAGCCGGTGCGCAAGCACTTCGTCGTGGTGGACCGGCCCGCCGCCTGATTCCCAGGCCCACGGCGCGGCGCCCCTCGCTCACACCACGCTGGCGATCGCCGCACCGTCCAGAGCGATCACGGCACCGCTGAGGTAACTCGCCCGGCCGGAGGCGGCAAACACCACCACGTCGGCCACCTCCTCGGGCTCGGCCGCCCGCCCCATCGGCAGCCCGGCCAGCCGGCGGGCCTGCACGGCCTCGATCGGCTCACCCGCCGCCCGCGCCTCCGCCAACAGGCCGGCCTCCAGCCGGTCGGTGCGCGTCAGCCCCGGGTTCACCACCAGCACCCGCACGCCTTGGGCCGCATGCGCCTGCGCCAGCCCGGCGCTGGCCAGCATCAGCGCCGCGTTGGCCGAGCCGCCCGGCAGGTGCGTCGGCGAGGCCTGCTTGCCGCCCTGCCCCACCACGTTGACGATCACGCCCGAGCGCCGCGCGCACATGCCCGGCAGCACCGCCGCCATCGCGTGCACGTAGGGAAAGAACTTGGCCTGCATCGCCGCCTGCCAATGCGCCTCGGTCAGCTCCGCCGCCGGTGTGCGCTGGGCGGCGCCCGCGCAATTCACCAGCACGTCGATCGGCCCCAGTTCGGCCTCCACCTGCGCCACCACCCCGGGGGCCACACCCGGCTGCGACAGGTCCGCCACCACCCCGCACAGCCCCGGCTGGCCCAGCGCGGCGCGGGCCGCGTCGATCGACTCTGCACTCCGCCCCACGATCGCCACCCGCGCCCCTTCGGCCAGGAAGCCCCGCGCGCAAGCCAGGCCGATGCCGCGGCTGCCGCCGGTGACGAGGATGGTGCGGTTCTGCAGGGCGAGATCCATGCGAAGTCCTGGCGAGGATGCAGGGAGGGTTCAGCGCGCAGCCCAGCGGCGCGCGTCCTTCAGCAGCAGCAGCAACTGCCGCTCCCGCAGCGGCGAGGCGACGAAGCCGAAGCGCAGGTAGAAGCGCTGCGCCGCCTCGTCGATCGGGTGCGTCAACATCGCACGGATGCCCGCCTGCTCGGCGATCAGCAGCGTGCGGCGAATGGCGTCCTGCAACAGCCCGACGCCGACGCCCCGGCCCTGATCGGGCAGCGCCACCGCCAGCCGCGCCAGGATCACCACCGGCACCGGGTAGCGGCCCATGCCCTGGCGGATGCGCTCGGGCGCCTCCAGGCAATCGACCTGGCCGACGGTCAGGCTGAAGTAACCGGCCACGCGGGCCTCGCCTCGGGTGTCGGAACGGGCCGTGCCCTCGCCGCCGGCCGACTCGGCATCGGCCGCCTCATCGACCACGACGAAGGTCCGGGCCGACCCGCTGGCCTGCGCCTGCCGAGCGTGGCGCAGCAGCCAGTCGTTCAACGCCGGCCGGCCGCAGTCGAAACCCTCCAGCCGGTGCGCCGCCGTCAGCGGCTGCGGCCCGCGCAGCGTCACGCCGCGTCCCAGGGCGCCGGGCGCGCGAACAGATCACGCAGCCCCTCGCTGGGCTGCTCCGGCCGATCCAGCAGGTCCATCAGCGCATCGAATTGCTGGCCCGACGCCATGAACAAGCGCTGGTCCAGCAGCGTCTGCTCGGCGGCCAGGCAGGCGCTGTCGAGGATGAAATCGGTCAGCGACTTGTGCGCCACCTCCGCCGCCCGACGCAGCACCGCCTCCTGCTCCGGTGTGGCCCGCAGGCCGAGGCGGGCAGAGCGGGCGACGGGGGAGGCGGCGTTGGCGGACATGGCGTGTTGGTTCGTGGGGTGAGGCCCACCCATGTTAGTACAAACGACGCACACCGCCAACTGGAGCGCTCCGGCGCCGCCGGTCAGCGGGCCACGGCCGCCTCGACCGGGTATTGCCCGCGCTTGGGCACCGGCAGGTTCGGGCACTGGCGGTATTCGATCTTGTAGGGGATGTCCTTGCCGACGAAGTATTCCCACTCTTCGGGACTGAAATTGCGGGTCAGGATGGAACAGAGTTTGTCGATCCAGCCAGTGGGGCTAAGCCAAAGGCGCAATGTGTTGTCCCAACTGCCCGACACGATGCGCTGGCCATCCGGGCTCCACGCCACGCTGGAGACCCAATTCCCATGCCCCTTCAGCGGCTGCCCGATGGGCTCGCCCGTGCGCGCATCCCACAGCCTGAGTGTGGTGTCCCCACTGCCCGACACGATGCGCTGGCCGTCCGGGCTCCACGCCACGCTGGAGACCCAATTCCCATGCCCCTTCAGCGGCTGCCCGATGGGCTCGCCCGTGCGCGCATCCCACAACCTGAGTGTGTGGTCCTCACCGCCCGACACAATGCGCAGACCGTCCGGGCTCCACGCCACGCTGAGGACCCACCGCCCATGCCCCTTCAGCGGCTGCCCGATGGGCTCGCCCGTGCGCACATCCCACAGCCTGAGCGTGAAGTCCCCACTGCCCGACACGATGCGCTGGCCGTCTCGGCTCCACGCCACGCTGGTGACCGGCCTCTCATGCCCCTTGAGCGGCTGCCCGATGGGCTCGCCCGTACGCGCATCCCATAGCCTGAGCGTGTTGTCATAACTGCCCGACACGATTCGCTGGCCATCCGGGCTCCACGCCACGCTTGTGACCTCAGTCCCATGCCCCTTCAGCGGCTGCCCGATGGGCTCGCCCGTGCGCGCATCCCACAGCCTGAGT
>DAOLLE010000257.1:0-5181 GCA_035331205.1 Burkholderiaceae bacterium | reverse complement strand
CTACCTAACGCCATCGGGTTCGGTGGGCCGCCGGGCGGGACGCTTCAGCTCGAGGCCTCGGCCGGCAGCGGCGGGGCGCTGTGCTCCGGCGTGGGCTGGGGCAGGGCCGGCACCCACAGCGTGACGGTCGTGCCCGCGCCGGGGCTGCTGTGCAGCTCGACGCGGCCCTGGTGGATCTCCACGATCTCGCGCACGATCGACAGGCCCAGCCCGGCGCCGAGTACGTGGCCGGAGGGGTCGGCGCGGTAGAAGCGGTCGAAGGCGCGCTCGATCTCATCGGTGTTCATGCCGATGCCCTGGTCGGTCACGCGCAGGCCGACCCAGTCCTCGCCCTGCTGCGTGCAGGTGTCCACGGCGACTTCCACCGTGGTGTGCGCGGCGGAGTACTTCAATGCATTGCCGATCACGTTGCTCAGCGCCTGCTGGATCTTGGCGGGGTCGACCTGGGCGCGCGCGGCGCTGGCGAGCGGATGCAGGCGCAGGCGGTGCGGCGCGTCCGGCTGAGCCAGCGCCTCGGTGCAGAGTTCGGCGATGCGGCGCAGGTCGACGTCTTCGGCGACGAAGTCGCGCCCGCGCAGCGAGTCGATGCGTGACAGGTCGAGCAGCTCGTCGACCAGGTGCTTGAGCACCGTTGCCTGGCGGTAGATGATCTGGGTGGCGCGCTGGCGGCGATCGTCCGGGACACGCGGGTTCAGCAGCAGCTCGGCAAAGCCGAAGACGCTGGCCAGCGGCGTGCGCAGCTCGTGCGCGGCGGTGGTCAGGAACTCGTTCTTCAGCCGCTCGACCTCGGTCTGATAGGTCACGTCGCGGAAGTAGTAGACGCGCTGGCGGCTGTCTTCGCGGCGGCGGCGCTCCAGCACGCGCCGGGGCGGGCCGGCCAGCACGATGTGGGCGTCACCCTGCTGCAGCGGCGGCATCGTTTCGTCGGCGTGTGTCAGGCCGTCCAGCCACTCGTCCACCGCGCTCTCGCTCAGACCCAGCAGGTCCTCCGGGCGCAGGCCGAACCAGCGGCTGAAGGCCGGGTTGGTGAAGACCAGGCGGTGCAGGCCGTCGGCCTCGAGCTCGAAGACCAGCACCGCGTCGGGTGACAGGCCGCTGACGGCGGTCAGGGTGGCCAGGCGGGCCTGCGACGCGGCGGTCTGTGCCTGCACCTCGCGCTCGAACTGCGCCTTGCGCCGCGCCAGCGCGGCGATGCTCCAGAACAGCAGCAGGTCGATCGACACGCCGCACACCGCCACGAGGTTCGACTGCCAGGTGTCCGCGGCCGACTCGATGGCGCTGCCGGCGTACTCGATCGTCCAGGTGCGCCCGCCGAAGGCCAGCGCGCGGGAGCGGCGCAGCGCGCCGGCCGCCGATGCGCCGGACGCACCGGATGGGGCCGATGCTGCGGCCGGGAGGTTCTCGCTGCCGTAGAAGGCATCCGGGGCGCCGTCGAAGATGCGAAAGGCCATGCTGCCGGTGTCGGCGCCGAGGATGCCGTTCATCAGGTCGATGACCCTGAAGGGCGCATACACCCAGCCCCACAGCCGCCCGGGCTGTACGCGTTCGGGCGGGCCGCTGAGCCGGCCCTGCTCGTCGCGGTAGACCGGCAGGTACAGCAGCAGGCCGCGCTGCACGTTGTGGCCGTCTTCCTGCACCAGGGTGACGATGCCCGACACCGCCGGCTGCCCGGTGTCGCGCGCGCGCAGCATCGCCTCGCGTCGAACGGGCTCGGAGAGCATGTCGAAACCGAAGGCGCGCAGGTTGCGCCCGCTCAGCGGTTCGAGATGGACGATCGAGGAATAGACCTCGCGCGCGCCAACCGGGTGCACCGCGTAGGTGGGAAAACCCTCGGCACGCACGCTGCGCTCGTGCGCGGCGAGCTCCCCGGGCTGCAGCAGCCGTGAGACGCCGACGCCCTGGATGCCGGGGTAGTGCCGTTCGGGCTGCACGGTGTCGACATAGCGGCGCCAGGCGCTGCGGTCGAAGTCGGGGTGAGCGGCCAGCAGCGCGACGCCGCCGCGCAGCATCGCCTCGTAGGAGGTCATGCGGCGTTCGATGCGCGAGTGCACGTCGTCGGTGCGGCGCTCGAAGCGCTGGTGCGCGTCGTCGAGCGCGAACAGCCGCGTCGCCCACCAGGCCGCGCCGGTGAGCAGCAGCGAGCCGATCAGGATCGCCAGCGCGAAACCGGGCCGGTGCAGCCAGGCCTCCAGCCGTTCCATCCAGCGCTGCGTGGCGGCGGCGGTCGCGGTGCGACGCCGATGGTGTTCGATGATCTCCACGGCTGCGGCCCGCCTGCAGGTTCAGAGCAGGCGCGACACGACGTCGAGCAGCTGGCGCGGCGAAAAGGGCTTGGGCAGGTAGGCATCGGCACCGGCGGCGCGGCCGGCCTCGATGTCCACCTTCTGTCCGCGCGCCGACAGCATCACGATGCGGGTGCGCCGGCGCGCCGGGTCGGCCCGCAGCGTGCGGCACACCGCGATGCCGTCCATGCCGCCGGGCATCATCACATCCAGCAGCACCAGCTGGGGCGCGAGCTGGCGCACCGCCTGCAAGGCACTGGCGCCGTCGGCGGCTTCGTGGACTTCGTGACCGTCGATCTCGAGGGTCATGCGCACCAGTTCGCGCAGATCGGGCTGGTCGTCGACGATGAGGATGCGGTTCATGGTGGCGCTGGGTTGGCCGTCGATCATCGGGACAATCGCGCGCCGGCATCGACCCATAAGGGCGGGCCGGCACCGGCAAATCCCGCCTTTGCCGCGAGGGCGGTGCACCTAATGTGGCGAGCTGGAGTCACTGGCCCATGAAGTTGTCCCCCCCTTCATTCCTGCTGCCGCGGCATGGCGTGTCGTCCGAGCGCCGCCTCGACGCCGCCCTGCCGGCGTCCCTGCTGGCCAACGCCGCGTTGCTGGTCGGCCTGGCCTGGGCCTGCGCAGCGACCGGGCTGGAGACCGCGCTGGCGCTGCTGCTCGCGCTGGGCGCCGTCGTTGCCGGGCTGTGGTGCATGCGCCAGCCGCCGCAAGGACGGCTGGCAAGTTACGGCTGGGCCGCGGTGCTGCTGGCGCTGCTGGCCGGTCAGCTGGCCGTCGCGGGGGTGGCGGTGCCGCTGCTGCTGCTCAACGGCCTGCTGCTGCTGAGCCTGTTGCCCAACCTGCGCCGCGCGGGGGTGGTGTTGAGCGGCGGGGCGATGGTCGCGCTGTTGCCCTGGGTGCTGCACGACGGGTTCGGGCGCGGGCCGATGCAAGCCCACTGGCTGCACACCGACGCCTCGCAGCTCGCCTACGGTGTAGCGGTGGCGCTGCACACTGCGCTGCTGACGTTGACCGCGCGGGCCAACGCGCTGCGCGCGCAGGAGCGTTTCGACATGCACTTTCTCGTCCAGGCCATGGGCACGCAGGGGCCGATTCGCCTGGGGTTGGAGGCGGTGCGGGCGGAATCGGCCCTCGGCGAGCGGCTCAAGCAGGTGCAGCAACGCATGGCCAACACGCTGCGTCAGGTCAGCCACGCGACCCAGGGCGTGCAGGCGGCCTCGCGCGAGCTGGAGCACAGTGGCGCCGAGCTGGGCGAGCGCACCGAACGCAGCGCTGCCGGCCTGCGCGACGCGGCGATGACGCTCGAGCAGATCAACGTGATCGTGCAGACCAGTGCCGAGGCGGCGCTGGAGGCGCGCGCGATGGCGGTGCAGGCTGCGGCGCAGGCCGAGCAGGGCGGCGAACTGTTCGAGCAGGTGCGTGCGCGCATGCGCGACATCGACGCGGCCGCGCGCAGCATCACCGAGGTGATCGCTGTGATCGAGGGCATCGCCTTCCAGACCAACATCCTGGCGCTCAACGCCGCAGTGGAGGCGGCCCGTGCGGGCGAGCGCGGGCGCGGCTTCGCGGTGGTCGCGGGCGAGGTGCGCCAGCTGGCGCTGCGTGCCGGCACCGCGGCGGCACAGGTCAAGGCACTGATCGAGCGCTCCAGCAGCACGGTGGCCAGCGGCAATCTGCTGGTCGACCAGGCGGGCCGGACGATGGCGGACATCGTGACCTCCGCGCGCCGGGTCGGCAGCGCCTTCGAGCACCTGTCGGCCGACACCACCGAGCACGCCGGCAGCATCGACGCGGTCACCGGCGCGGTGCGAGAACTCGACGAAATGACGCGGCAGAACGTCGCGGTGGCGGACACGGCCCGCCGCATCGCCGGTGAGCTGCTGGCCCAAAGCCAGCTGTTGGAGGAGGTGTTGGGCGCCTTCCGCCTCGGCTCGGGAACGGCGGCGCCCACCCCAGCTGCGCGCGCGGCGGCCTCGCCCACGTCGGCCGGCGGTGAATCGAACGTGGTGTTCTTCTGACCGCGCTCAGCGCGGGGCGTCGATCACGCGGGGAGCCTCAGCTCACCTGGATCTGCACCTTGCGCGGCTGGGCGTGTTCGGCTTTGGGGATGCGCACGCGCAGCACGCCCTGGGTCAGTTCGGCGCTGACCTTCTCGGGGTCGAGCTCCTTGCTGAGCGTGAAGGTGCGGCGGTAGCGCGTCAGTGTCACCTCGGCGTGCTGTGCCTCGATGCCAGCGGGTGCGGGCAGCAGCAGATCGCCTTCGATGCTCAGCTGGTCACCATCCACGCGCAGGTGCAACTGCTCCTTCGCGACGCCGGGCAGGTCGGCGAAGAGGGTGATGCCGCTGGCGTCCTCGATCACGTCCACCGGCGGCAGCAGGGTCGCCTCGCTGCGGGCGGTGGCGGGGTCGGCGGCTTGGGGCTTGGCGGTCACGGTGTTCATCGTCGTGCTCCTGAATTGGGGGGAGGGGGTCACTGCACCTCGATGCGGCGCGGCTGGGCGGCGGCGCGGCGCTGGATGCTCACGTGCAGCACGCCGTCGCGGTAGCTGGCGCTGACCGCGTTCGGGTCGATGTCGTCGGGCAGGCTGACGACGCGGCGGAAGCGCCCGTCGAAGCGCTCGTTGACGTGCAGCGTGGCCTTTTCGTCGCTGGGCAGCGCAACCCGGGCGCGCTCGCCGGCGATGGTCAGCACGCCGCGCTCCAGGTTCACGTCGATGCGGGCCGGGTCCATGCCGGGCGCGAAGGCGTAGACCTCCACCGAGGTCGGCGTGCTGCCGACGTTGAGCGCCGGGTAGCCGCCGCGGCCGAGGCCGCGGATCGACGGCGAAGCCTCGTAACTGTCAAGACCCGGGAGATCCTTTGGCCGCTTTTTGAACAAGGTGGGTGACT
>DAOLLE010000256.1:0-5198 GCA_035331205.1 Burkholderiaceae bacterium | reverse complement strand
GGAACACGTCCTGCACGTCGCGGCGGCGCACCGGCTGGTTGTTGATGAAGTAGCTGGAGGTGCCGTCGCGCGTGAGCACGCGCTTGACGGCGATCTCGCTGAACTGGTTCCACTGCCCGCCTGCGCGCGCGGCGGTGTTGTCGAACACCAGTTCCACGCTGGAGCGGCTGGCCGGCTTGCGGTTGCCGCTGCCGTTGAAGATCACGTCCTGCATGGACTCGCCGCGCAGCTCGCTGGCCTTGCTCTCGCCCAGCACCCAGCGCACCGCGTCCATGATGTTGGACTTGCCGCAGCCGTTGGGCCCGACCACGCCCACCAGCTGGCCCGGCAGCTGGAAATGGGTGGGCTCGGCGAAGGACTTGAAGCCGGAGAGCTTGATCGACTGGAGGCGCATGCGCGTGGCGGGGGGATGGCCGGCGGCGGCCGGTGCGCATCCCCGCAGAACCGGTCAGGGGCCCTGACCGTCGCGATCGGCGACCCTGGCGCCGACCGGAACGCGCTGCGAAGGCGCAGCGCAACGGGTTCGGTCGATGATAGCAGCGGCCTTACGGCAATGCGTCCGCCAGACTGCCCCAGCGCCGCAGGCCGTCCAGGTCGCGCAGCGTCATGCCGCGGCTGTGCAGCTCGATCAGCCCGGCCGCCGCCAGGCGCTGCAGCGCCGCATTGGCGCGCTGGCGCGACAGGCCGGCCAGCAGCGCCACCTCGCCCTGCGAAAAGTTCAGCCGCGGGCCCGGGTCCGGGTAGAGGTCGGGGTTGTACAGGCTGGCCAGGCAGTGGGCGACGCGGGCGTCGGCGTCCAGCAGCCGGTCGGTCTGCAGCAGGCCGATGAACAGGCCCAGGCGCGCGTTCATCAGGTGCTGCAGGTGGTGGTTGAAGGGCAGGCTGGTCTGGCGCAGCTGCTCGAAGGTTGCGCGCGGAACCTGCGCGATGCGGCTGGCACTGAGCGCGACCACGCCGTAGCGGAAGGGCCCGTGGCGCAGCAGCGAGCCCTCGCCGAACCAGGCGCCGCGGCCCACGCCGGTGAGCGTCGAGATCCGCCCGTCCGCCGCGCCGACCTGCATCGTGAGCACCCCGTCGATCACGCCCAGCCAGTGTTCGGCCGGATCGCCCACCCGAATCACCCAGTCACCGGCGGCGACGGGGCGCTCGCTGGCGGTCTCCAGCACCCGGGCGAGCTGACTGGGCGTGAGCGCGCGGCCCCAAGTGGACTGCTCGATCAGCTGTGCAAGAGTGTGGCGGGGCGGCTTCAGCATGGACATCGCAGGCGCGCAGTCTAGGGCGCGGGGGTTGCGCACCGCTGTCCCCTCTGTACCTGCCGCTGCTTTCTATACTCTCGGCCCCGGTTCTGCCGGCCCACTTCCCTCCGCCCGCACCATGAGCCACCTGCCGCCCTGCCCCAAATGCGAATCCACCTTCACCTATCAGGACGGTGAACTCCTCGTCTGCCCCGAATGCAGCCACGAGTGGGGCCCCGACGGCGGCGAGGCGGCCGAGGCCGACACGCAGCGGGTGTGGAAGGACGCGCACGGCAACCCGCTCAGCGACGGCGACTCGGTCACCGTGATCAAGGACCTCAAGATCAAAGGCAGCAGCGCGGTGGTCAAGGTCGGCACGAAGGTCAAGAACATCCGCCTCATCGACGGCGACCACGACATCGACTGCAAGATCGACGGCTTCGGCTCGATGCAGCTGAAGTCCGAGTACATCAAGAAGGCCTGACGCCCCCTCGGCTCGGCGAAAATGCGCGATTGCGCGCCTTCCGTTGCCCCCAACCTCTTGCCGCCCACCGACATGTCCACTGCGCCCCGCCCGCCCGCCGACCTGCCCCTGAACGTCGAACGCGCCCTGGCCGAAGACATCGGCACGGGTGACGTCACCGCGATGCTGGTGCCGCCCGACCAGCTCGCCACCGCCCGCATCGTCTCGCGCGAAGCGGCTGTGCTCTGCGGCCAGCCTTGGGTCAACGCGGTGTTTCGCGCGCTGGACCCGACGCTGGTGATCCGCTGGGCGGTGCCCGAGGGCGCCAAGGTCGAGGCCGACCAGGTGGTCTGCATGATCAACGGCGAGGCCCGTCCGCTGCTGACCGGCGAGCGCAGCGCGCTGAACTTCCTGCAGACGCTGTCGGGCACCGCCACCGCGGTGCGCCGCTACGTCGACGCCGTCGCCGGCACGCACTGCCGCATCGTCGACACCCGCAAGACCCTGCCGGGCCTGCGCAACGCGCAGAAGTACGCGGTGGTCTGCGGCGGCGGCCTGAACCACCGCATCGGCCTGTACGACGGCTTCCTGATCAAGGAGAACCACATCGCCGCGGCGGGTGGACTGCGCCAGGCCATCCACAATGCCCGGGCGCTGGGCTTCGAAGTGCCGCTGATGACCGAGGCCGAAACGCTCGACGAGGCCCGCGTCGCGCTGGACGAAGACGTCGACCTGCTGCTGGTCGACGACTTCCCGCTCGACCAGATCCGTGAGGCCGTGAAGCTCGTGCGCGAGCACCGCGCCTGCGGCGGCAAGACGCTGATCGAGTACTCCGGCGGCGCCACGTTGGAAACCATCCGCGAACTCGCCGAGACCGGCGTGGACCGCATCTCGGTGGGTGCGATCACCAAGCACCTGCGCGCGCTCGACCTGTCGATGCGCATCTCGGTGTGAGCGAGCGCGGCGACCGGTCGATACCGCCGCAAGCCCTCAAGGCCTTGCCAGTCGCTCGATGGCGTCCCTGAGGTGACAGAAACTGCGCGAGCTGTTGCGATTCAGATCCATGTGCGGGGCAATGCGGCGGGCCCCGTCTCGTTTCTGATAGCCGCTGATGTGGCGACGTAACTCGGCTTCGGGCAACGCGATCCGATCAGGGTCACGGTAGATGGCCTTGCGGGCCAGGTCGGCCAGCCGAGGGTTGTCGAAGGCCTTGGCCACAGCGGGCCAATCTCCGAGGAAAAAACTCTCCAACTCGTGGCAGGCCACACGCACCGTCGCGTCATCGCGCCCGGCTTCCTTGCAGCGTTCCCGCAGCCTGGCCTTCACGTCAAGGCAGTCGGCGCTGTCTTGGTCGCGCAGCACGACAAATCGTGAATCGGGCTGCTGCCAATACCGCATCTTCGACACCATGCGCCGCTCCATGTCCTGCTTGCCCTCAAAGACGATGAAGTGAACCTGCACGCCCTCAGGCAGCATGGTCGGCAACCAGGCCTGCAGCACCTCGCGCTCGCAGGGACCCTCGAGCAGAAACACCAAGTGCTTCATCGCGGATCAGCCCCTGGGAAAAAGCCCTCCTTCCACAGGTAACCCATGCGGTCACCCTGTGCCATGTAGGCCGCCAGTTGGGCGTCGTCCGTGGCGCGATGAATACGGGAGCAACCCGATTCCTTGGCGAGCCAAAATACCTCGGCCAATCCCACGGCATTCAGGAAATCGGGGGAATGCGTGGAAACAAACACCTGCCCGCCCCGCTCGGCATAAGCACGAAACTCCTCTGCCAGGTCCCACAACAGCGACGGGTACAGCTGGTTCTCGGGCTCCTCCACGCACAGCAATGGATGCGGAACCGGGTCATAGAGCAGCACCAGATAGGCCAGCATCTTGATCGTGCCGTCGGACACGAAACGCGCGAGAAACGGATCTTCGAAGGCACCGTCTGAGAATTTCAGCAGCACCCGCCCCTCCTCCGTTGTCTTGGCTTCCACGCCGGTGATGCCCGGCACGCGGTGCTTCAGCCGATCGAGGATCTGCCTGAACAGTGCCGGATGCTGACGATGCAGATACTCGACCACTAGAGACAGGTTCTCCCCCTCACGGCTGAGATGATCGGCAAAGCCGGCTTCGACCTCCGGTCGTGCCCGACTGATATGAAAGTCCGACAGGTGCCAATTTTCGATCAGATTGCCCAAAGCCACCACGGCTGGAAACTTCTCGAATTGGGCCAGCCCCTTGATGGCCAGAATATCGGGGCTTTTGAGCGTCTGTGTCTCACGCGTGAGCTGGCGCTCGTCGGTGACCGCCTCCAGCTCGTTGGTGACCGCCTCACCGGTTCCGTACGCAAAATCGAGGAACTTCCAGGGTCGCCCGCCGCGGTTGCCCCGGTTGTAGCGCAGCACCTCCTTGGCCACCACAGGTCGGCCATCCCGCTGATCGACATGCAACTCGTAGGTGATGCGGCGCGAGCGTCCGTCAATCAATTCGGTGCGGATCTTCAGCTCGATCTCGATGGCCCCCTTACTGCCGCGGCTGCGCACCTCATCGAACCCGCGACTGCCGCCAAGTCGTGCCAGAGCCGAGGTGACATTGCCCGCCATGGCATCGCGCAAAAATGCGAACACCGAGAACAGCGTGCTCTTGCCGCTGCCGTTGGCACCAACGAGCACGCAGAACCGAGGGATGTCCTTCATCTGCATGTCGCGGAATGCACGGAAGTTCTTTAATCGGATCTGTTCGATCTGCATGGTGACTAGGTCCAGTTCTGGCGCTCGGGCATCTTTCTTTGGGGAACCATCTCGAGCTGCTGCAAATGAAGAGCCCCTGTTCCGACAGATTCGGGCAGCAACACGCCAAGCATGATCCGCTCGGGTCGCGGCGCGCAATCATCGGCCATCAGGTACTCCCTCGGCAACCGTTACCCACCGAGGTTACCAGCGCGCGCCCGGGGTCCATTTCGAACGACCTCCTCGGACGGCCGCCCACCATCCGATCGATCCCTCGTGTCGCCGAGCCGCCGTCAGCCCGGCCGCGCGAGCGGCCCTTCGGCGCGGATCTGAGCGAACTCCTCGTCGCTGAACAACCGCGAGCGGGTGAGGAAGGCCTTGCCCTCCGGCCCCTCGAGGCTGAAGTTGTCGCTGCCCAGCGGCGCGTCCAGCGCATCGATGATCAGCTGGGTGTGCTGCCAGTAGTCGTACTGGGCGCTGCTCATGTAGAAGGGCAGGCCGCCGATCGCGCCCAGGTACACGTCCGACGGGCTGAGCCCCAGCTCGCCCTCGATGTAGCAGTTCGGCGCAGAGTTGTCACAGCAGCCGCCCGATTGGTAGAACATCAGCCGCGGCCCGTGACGGCTGCGCAGCCGCTCGATCACGGCCAGGGCCGCCGGGGTGGCGGTCACACGATCGACGGACATGTGGGGCCTCCTTGCAGGGGAAGTGAACCAGGGCAAACGAAAAAGGTTCTTCACGGAAGTCCGGGGTAACGCCGGGAGGTGGCGCCCCAAACAG
>DAOLLE010000255.1:0-5202 GCA_035331205.1 Burkholderiaceae bacterium | reverse complement strand
CCGGACGGCGTGCGCCAGCGGGTCGAGCACCAGCACGTGGCGCACGCCGTCCGGTGGTGCGGCCGGCGCGACCTCGATCTGTGCGAAGTCGGACTGAGCCCGCCGATCCACCTTGCGCACCGTGCCCACCGGGTAGCCACCGGGGTAGATGCCGTCCAGGCCGGAGGTCTGCACCACGTCGCCAACCTGCACGTCGGCGTTGGCGGCGACGAAGCGCAGTTCCATCGCGGCCTTGCGCGGATCGCCCATCGCGATGCTGCGCAGCGAGCTGCGCGGCAGCAACACCGGCAGGGCGGAGTCGCGGTCGGTCAACAGCGTGACCTCGGCGGTGAGCGGGTAGCTGCGCGTGACCTGGCCGAGCACGCCGACCTCATTGATCACCGGGGCGCCTTCACGCACGCCGTGGCTGACGCCGCGGTCGATCACCACCTTGCGGGTGAAGGGGTCGGCCGAGTCGTAGATCACCTGCGCGGCGTGCGACAGCACATTGACGCGCGCCTTGAGCTCCAGCAGGCCACGCAGGCGCTCGTTCTCGCGCAGCAGCTGTTCGACCTGCAGCGCGCGTTCGCCCTGGCGGGCGAGCTGGGCGCGGGCCGCCTCGGCACTCTGGCGCGCCGCGGCGATGCCACCGAGGTAGTCCCGCCCGCCGACCAGCGCATCCACCGGCATCAGCATGCCCTGCTGCATCGGGTGCAGCGCCACCGCCAGGACCTTGCGCAGCGGCGCGGTCAGGCCCACCCGGGTGTCGAGCGCCATCAGGAAGACCGCCAGCGAGGCGAAGAACACCACCCGCGTCAGCGCCGAGGGGCCCTGTCGGAAGAACGGGGGTGGGGTGCGGTCCAGGGTGCTTAAAGGCATGCTGCTGCCCTCGGGCCGGACGCGACGACCGCGGCGATGCGGTCAGCGCCGCTCGCCGCCGTCACTTCACGTTCACTCCGACGTGAAGATCGAGCCCAGGCGCTCCATGCGCTCCAGCGCCATGCCGCAGCCGCGCACCACGCAGGTCAGCGGGTCTTCGGCCACCAGCACCGGCAGGCCGGTTTCCTCGGCCAGCAGGCGGTCCAGGTCGCGCAGCAGCGCGCCGCCGCCGGTGAGCATCATGCCGCGCTCGGCGATGTCCGCACCCAGCTCCGGCGGGGTCTGCTCCAGCGCCTTCTTGACCGACGAGACGATCTGGTTGAGCGGATCGGTCAGCGCTTCCAGGATCTCGTTGGACGAGACGGTGAACGCACGCGGCACGCCCTCCGAGAGGTTGCGGCCCTTGACTTCCATCTCCTTGACCTCGGAGCCGGGGAAGGCCGAGCCGATTTCCTTCTTGATGGCTTCGGCGGTGGGCTCGCCGATCAGCATGCCGTAGTTGCGGCGGATGTAGTTGATGACGGCCTCGTCGAACTTGTCGCCACCCACGCGCACGCTGCCCTTGTAGACCATGCCGCCCAGTGAGATGACGCCGACCTCGGTGGTGCCGCCGCCGATGTCCACCACCATCGAACCGGAGGCTTCGGAGACCGGCAGGCCGGCACCGATCGCCGCGGCCATCGGCTCCTCGATCAGGTAGACCTCGCTGGCGCCGGCGCCCAGCGCCGATTCGCGGATCGCGCGGCGTTCCACCTGGGTCGAGCCGCAGGGCACGCAGATGATGATGCGCGGACTCGGCCGCAGCAGCGAGCGCGGGTGCACCATCTTGATGAACTGCTTGAGCATCTGCTCGGTGACGGTGAAGTCGGCGATCACGCCGTCCTTCATCGGGCGGATCGCCTCGATGTTGCCGGGCACCTTGCCCAGCATGGCCTTGGCCTCGGCGCCGACGGCCTGAATCGTCTTCTTGCCGTTGGGGCCGCCCTCATGGCGAATCGAGACCACCGACGGCTCATTGAGCACGATGCCTGTGCCGCGCACATAGATCAGCGTGTTCGCGGTCCCGAGGTCGATCGCGAGATCGGTGGAGAAGTAACGGCGCATCGAACCGAACAACATGGTCAACTCTTCTGCAGCCGTGGTGGGGAGAATCGCAGCCGCACCACGGTAGTAATCCGGGGCCCGGGACGTCGCGACCGGCCCGACATCCAGGGCCTGGGGCGTCGTCGCCCAAGGCGCAACGACAAAACGGCCCGACCGGTCAACGCTGTCCAGTCCGCCAGGCTCTGGCGGCGGAGGCATGGCCGGGGCGGACCATCCTGATAAGCGGGTGATAATAACCCAAGGCCCCGGGATTCCCCGCGGGTCGTTTCGGATCCGTTTCAACATGGCACTGACTCCCGAGGACGTCACCCGCATCGCCGATCTGGCGCGGCTCGATCTCAGCGAGGCCGAGCGGGGCGACCTGCTGGCCCAACTCAACGAGTTCTTCGGCATCGTCGAGCGCATGCGCGCGGTCGACACCCGCGGCGTGGCGCCGCTGTACACCCCGCTGTCGGCGGCACAGGAGGTGCACCTGCGCCTGCGCGACGACGTGGTCTCCGAGCCCGACAACCGCGAAGCGAACCAGAAGAGCGCGCCGGCCGTCGAGGGCGGGCTGTTCCTGGTGCCGCGCGTGATCGAGTGAGGGGGGAGTCATGAGTCAAGGCAATGAATTGCACACGCTCGGCGTGGCCGAGCTGGCCGCGCTGCTGGACCGCAAGCAGGTCTCCAGCGTCGAGCTGACGAAGCACCTGCTGGCGCGCGTGGCTGCGCACGGCTCGCTGGGCGCCTTCCTGGCTGTCGACGAGGAGGTGGCTTTGGCGCAGGCGGGCGCGGCCGACCTCTGGCGCGCCCGCGGCGTGCATGGGGCGACCCACCGCCTGCTGGGCGTGCCGATCGCGCACAAGGACATCTTCGTCACCCGCGACTTTCCGAGCACCGCCGGCTCGAAGATGCTGGCCGACTACCACAGCCCCTTCGACGCCACGGTGGTCGCCCGCCTGGCGGCCGCGGGCGCGGTGACGCTGGGCAAGCTCAACTGCGACGAGTTCGCGATGGGCGGCTCGAACGAGAACTCCGCCTACCAGCCGGCGCGCAACCCCTGGGATCCGACGCGCATCCCGGGTGGCTCGTCAGGCGGCAGCGCGGTGGCGGTGGCCGCACGCCTGGTGCCGGCCGCCACCGGCACCGACACCGGCGGCTCGGTGCGCCAGCCGGCGTCGCTGACCGGCGTGACCGGCATCAAGCCGACCTACGGCCGCTGCTCGCGCTACGGGATGATCGCCTTCGCCTCCAGCCTGGACCAGGCCGGGCCGCTGGCGCACTCGGCGCTGGACTGCGCCCACCTGCTGCAGGCGATGAGCGGCTTCGACCCGCGCGATTCGACCAGCGCCGAGCAGCCGGTGCCCGACTTCGTTGCCGAGACCACCGCGCTGCGCCCGGGCGCGAGCGCCGATCGCCCGCTGGCGGGCCTGCGCATCGGTCTGCCGAAGGAGTTCTTCGGCGAAGGCGTGGCCCCCGGCGTGCTGGGCGCGGTGCGTGCCGCGCTGGCCGAGCTGGAGAAGTTGGGCGCCACGCTGGTGGACGTCAGCCTGCCGCGCACCGAGCTGTCGATCCCCGTCTACTACATCATCGCGCCGGCCGAGGCCAGCTCGAACCTCAGCCGCTACGACGGCGTGCGCTACGGCCACCGCGCCAAGTCCTACAAGGACTTGAACGAGATGTACCGCGCCAGCCGCAGCGAGGGCTTCGGCCCTGAGGTCAAGCGCCGGATCATGATCGGCACGTACGTCCTCTCACACGGCTACTACGACGCCTACTACCTGCAGGCGCAGAAGCTGCGTCGCATGATCGCCGACGACTTCCAGGCTGCGTTCAAGGACTGTGACCTGATCGCCGGCCCGGTGGCGCCGACGGTGGCCCGCGCGATCGGCAGCCAGACCGACCCGGTGGCCGAGTACCTGGCCGACATCTTCACGCTGCCCGCCTCGCTGGCCGGCCTGCCGGGCCTCAGCGTGCCGGCGGGCTTCGGCGAACACGGCATGCCCGTGGGCCTGCAGCTGATCGGCAACTACTGGCAGGAAGGCGCGCTGCTGCACGCCGGCCACGCGCTGCAGCAGGCCACCGACTGGCACCGCCGCGCACCGGCGCTGGCCTGACGCCGGCGGCCTGAACCCGGGCACCGGGCAGGGCGCAGCGCGGGCTGCGCCCGTATGATCCGCGCCCCATGCCCAAGACCGCACCCGTTTCTCCCGCGCCTGAGGCGTGCGGCCCCGCCGACTTCTGCGCCATCGACTTCGGCACCTCCAACTCCGCGATCGCCGTGCCGCAGGCCGACGGCGCGATGGCGCTGGTGCCGCTGGAAGGCGAGGCGCTGACGATGCCCACCGCGGTCTTCTACCTCGCCGAGGGGCCGGACCTGCCGAACCTGCCGCGGCTGTACGGCCGGGCGGCGATCGCGGCCTACGTCGAAGGCAGCGAGGGCCGGCTGATGCGCTCGATGAAGAGTGTGCTCGGCTCCAACCTGATGGAGCAGCACACCGACATCGGCGCCGGCCGCTCGGTCAGTTTTGCCGACGTGATCGCCAGCTACCTGCGCCACCTGCTGCGCCGCGCCGAGGCCCACGCGGGGCGCGGGCTGCGGCGGGCGGTGCTGGGCCGGCCGGTGTACTTCGTCGATGGCGATCCGGCGCGCGACGCCCAGGCGCAGGCCGCGCTGACCGCCGCGGCGCAGGCGGTGGGGCTGCAGGACGTGGCCTTCCAGTACGAGCCGATTGCCGCGGCCTTCCACTACGAGGCCGGCATCGACTGCGAGCAGCATGTGCTGGTGGCCGACATCGGCGGCGGTACCTCGGACTTCTCGCTGGTGCGCGTGGGGCCGCAGCGGCGCGAGCGCCTGGAGCGCCGCGACGACGTGCTGGCCAGCCACGGCGTGCACATTGCGGGCACCGACTTCGACCGCCGTGTCGAGCTCGGCGCCATCCTGCCGCTGCTGGGCTTTGGCGCCTACGGCCCGGCCAAGCTGGGCCAGCCGGCGCGCGAGGTGCCGAGCAAGGTCTACTTCGACCTGGCCACCTGGCACCTGATCAACACCGTCTACCGGCCGCAGCGCGTGCTCGAGCTGCGCGGCATGAAGGGCGATTACGCCGACGCCGATCAGCACCGCCGGCTGATGAAGGTGGTGACCGACCACCTCGGCCACGACCTGGCGGGCCGGGCCGAGCAGGCCAAGATCGCGGTGGCCGCGGGCGGCGAGGCGGCCATCGACCTCGGCCTGGTCGAGCGCGGCCTGCGGGCCACGCT
>DAOLLE010000254.1:0-5213 GCA_035331205.1 Burkholderiaceae bacterium | reverse complement strand
GTCTATTGAATAGAGGTCACGCCAACAAACGCCACCGAGCGTTCAGGAGTGACCGCCATGTCGCAGCCCCCTGTACTCCCGCCGAACGAGCGCCGCATCCTGCGGCTCGATGAAGTCGAAGCCAAGTCCGGCTTCAAACGCGCCCACATTTACAACCTGATGAAGAAGCGCCAGTTTCCCCAGGCGCTGCGCCTGGGCGTGCGCGCCGTCGGCTGGGATTCGATCGAAATCGACCAGTGGATCGCCGAGCGCCTCAACCACCGGACCTGACCCGTTCTCCCGCGGACTTCCCATTCCCAGCCGGAGAGCGCCATGCAGGTCGTATCCATCATTTCAACGAAGGGCGGCGTCGGCAAGACCACGACGGCCGCCAACCTGGGCGGGCTCGCCGCGGACGCGGGCCTGCGCGTGCTGCTGCTCGATCTCGACGTGCAGCCCACCTTGTCCTCCTACTACGAACTGACCCAGCGCGCGCCGGGCGGCATCTATGAGCTGTTGGCCTTCAACGAGCGCGACCTTGGCCAGCTCGTGTCCCGCACGATCATCGCGGGCCTGGACCTGGTGCTGTCCAACGACCACCGGGGCGAGCTGAACACCTTATTGCTGCATGCGCCGGATGGCCGCCTGCGGCTGCGGCATCTGCTGCCAGCACTTGCTCCCCTCTACGACCTGGTGCTGATCGACACCCAGGGCGCGCGTTCCGTGCTGCTGGAGATGGCGGTGCTCGCCTCCGACCTTGCGCTGTCGCCCGTCACGCCGGAAATCCTCGCGGCCCGGGAGCTTCGACGCGGCACCATGCAGTTGCTCGAAGACATCGCGCCGTACCGGCACCTGGGCATCGAACCGCCGCCGCTGCACCTGCTCATCAACCGCGTCCACCCGGTGTCGGCGAACGCCCGACTGATCCAGCAGGCCCTGCGCGACCTGTTCCAAGACCATGCCGGCATCCGCGTGCTCGCCACCGACGTGCCAGCCATCGAAGCCTATCCGCGCGCCGCGACGCGCGGCCTGCCGGTGCATCGGGTCGAGCACCGCCAGCCGCCCGGCAGGGTCGCGCCGGCCTCGCTCGACACGATGCGCGCGCTCGCAAGCGAGCTGTTCCCGCAATGGCAGGACAGATTTGCCGCAATGTCCGGTCGCCCGCCACGTCCTCTTGATGCCGGGAGGTCCCATGGCGAACGCACATGAACTGGCCCGCGGCCACAAGCGGCTGCGCGCGCTGATCGAGTTCGCGGTCGGTGAAGGCTGGCACGTCAAGCGCACGCCGGGCGGGCACCTCAAGTTCACCAAGGCCGGCTGCGCGGCGATCTACACCAGTTCGACCGCGAGCGACCACCGGGCCGAATTGAACGCCCGTGCGCAGATCCGCCGCGCCGAGCGAGAGGCCCGCATGGCGCCGGCCGGCGGTCGTGGGGACTGCGAGGGGTGCGGCCATGGCTGACATGACCTCGCAGGACATGGCCGGCAAGCTGCTCGCGGCCGGCTTCGAGCGCAGCGGCCCAGCGGCTACGGCCTTGAGCGACCCGATCGCGGACACGCCCATGGTCGTGACGCTGGACCAGCTGCGGCCCTACGACCATGACCCGCGCATGAAGCGCAACCCCGCCTACGAGGAAATCAAGGCGTCCATCCGCGAGCGCGGCCTGGACGCGGCGCCAGCCATCACCCGCCGGCCCGGCGAGGACCACTACATCATCCGCAACGGCGGCAACACGCGGCTGGCGATCCTGCGCGAACTCTGGTCGGAGACCAAGGACGAACGCTTCTTCCGCATATCGTGCCTGTTTCGGCCATGGCCGGAGCGCGGTGAAATCGTCGCGCTGACCGGGCATCTTGCCGAGAACGAACTGCGCGGTGGCCTCACGTTCATCGAGCGCGCGCTCGGCGTCGAGAAAGCACGCGAGTTCTACGAGCAGGAGAGTAGCGCCGCCCTGAGCCAGTCGGAACTGGCCCGCCGCCTGGCGGCCGATGGGTTCCCCGTCCAGCGGTCGCACATCACCCGCATGGCCGACGCGGTGCGCTACCTGCTGCCCGCCATTCCCACTGTGCTCTATGGCGGCCTGGGGCGCCACCAGGTCGAGCGGCTGTCGGTCATGCGGACGGCCTGCAAGCGCACCTGGGAGCACTATGCCAAGGACCGCACGCTGCCGCTGGACTTCGACAGCTTCTTTCAGGAGGTGCTGGCGCAGTTCGACACGCAGGGCGACGAGTTCGCGCCGCAGCGCGTGCAGGACGAGCTGATCGGCCAGATGTCCGAGCTGCTGGGCATCGGCTACGACGTGTTGGCGCTGGACCTGACCGAATCGGAAAGCCGCCACCGGGCGCTGGTCAGTGACCCGACGCCACCTGCGGCGCCGCCGGCGTTGCCTTCGCCCACCGCCGGCACGCCGCCTCCCCCGGGCGTAGCATCGTCCATCGCCAAGCCTGCAGCGGCGGCCAGTCCTCCACCCGCCAGCCCTCCGGCGTCCGAGCCCACCTTGCGCGAGGATACGGCCCGAGAGACGACAACGGAAAGCCCCACGGCCGCACCAGGCGATCTGCTTCTCGAGCACATCGTCTCGCCGGCACCGACGACCGAACGGCTGCAGTCGATCCAGCGCATGGTTGCCGACCAGTTGGGCGATGCGCTGCCGCCCGACTTCTCGGCGAGCGTGCTGCAGTCCATCCCGGTGCAAGCCGGCGGGCTCTATCCGATCTCCGACGTCTGGTACATCGACGCCGGCCTGGACACGCCCGATCGGCTGCGCATCCACATCGCGCAGTTCGCGCGCGAGATCGCCGGGGAGGCAGCCCTGGACGAGTGCATCGAGGATCGCTCCGATGGCATCGGCTTCGTTTGCTGCGCGCCCGCCCATGCACCATCGCCGCTCGGCCGGGCGGTGCTGGCGCTGCTCATCACTCTGACGGGTCAGCCCACTGCTGAAGCGGGCGTGGATGGCGCGCAGCTCGCCGCCGACTTGCCAGCACTGCTGCACGGCCAGGGTCAACACCACGGCGACTGCACAAGGCGCTTGAGCGACACGGCGTTGGTCAAGCTATTTCGGCTGCTCCGCCTGGCCCGGCGTCTGCTGGACCTGGAAGCCGGCACCACGGCGCCCGGGACGTGAGCGAGGGAGGCCGCATGTCCACATCGCATCCGCTCAACCAGGCCGTGATTGCCCAGGCGCTGTATGACCTTCGCAACGGCCAACTGCGCCGCTGCAAGGCCATGGGCTTCGGCGAGGCCGAGCTGGATGCGCTCAAGCACCCCGCGCTGATCAGCGTGCTGGCCAACGCCAGCGTCTCGTGGTGCTCGGTCACGGTCAACCGCGAAGTGCTGCAGCGCCTGCTCAACCAGGCACAGGACGTGGAGAAGGAAATCGCCACGGTCGATCGCATGCTGCGGCTGGGGGCCAGCACGGAGATGGTCAGCCGCTTCTATGGCCTGACCCATCAGGAAGTCGCCCTGCGGCGGGAGATCCTCGGCCTGCCCAAGCGCAAGGGGCGCCACCCCGTCCTGGACGAGACCCAGGACACCGAACTTTGGCGGCAATGGAAAGCCGTGACCAGCAGCAGGAACGTCGATCTGGAGGATGAGACCTCGATTCTCGATGCGGCCATGGACCTGGCCGAGGGCATGTCACTGCCGCTCTCGGTGGTCTGGGCCGCGATCAGGAACTGGGTCGATCAGGGATTGGACTAGGCCATGGCCGTGGACGACACCGCCCCACGAGCCCCGCGTCAAGGCCCCATCGCACTCGCCGACCTGTTCGACGCTGCGCTGAAGGACCTCACGCCCAATCCAAATCCCCGCGCGCCAGCGCCCATGGCAGTGCCCACGCCTGCGGCGTCCGGCGACGCCTTCCTATTCAGTGGCAATCGGCACGAGAGCGTGCCGCGGCGGCTGTTCGTCGACCGCCGCCTGACACCGCTGGAGCGCAACGCCTGGCAGGTGTTCCGGCTGATGCTCAACGACGACGGCGTCACGACGTTCCCGACCTATGAGCAGTTGCGCCCATGGCTGGCGTCCATGCCCTGCGCGGGACAAGCCTCCCACGAGACCGTCGCGCGGGCGCTGACGCTGCTGCGCCTGACGCGCTGGCTGAGCCTCGTGCGACGACGGCGCGACCCCAAGACCGGCCGCATCCTCGGAAACCTCTACGTCCTGCACGACGAACCCCTGACACTGTTCGAGGCCATGCAGCTCGACGCCGACTACCTGGCCCTGGTCAGCCAGTCGCTGGGGCATTCCGCCAAGGCCGTCCAGGTGGTGGGACTCAACACCCTCCAGGAGATCGCGGACGACCCGATGTTGTCCGGACGCACCTTGCCGTCGCGGCTGCAAGTGCTCGCCGAGCGCCTGGCCGACCAGGGCATCACCGCCACCGCAAGTTATCCACAGGAGGATGCGATCCACGATTCCGAAGAAGGGCCCGCCAGCCTTCTTCGGAATGGCGAACGCCCTTCTTCGGAATCCGAAGCAGGGCCGAAACCCGCGCCAGACGGCGCTCTTCGGAATCCGAAGCAGGACCGTACAGTACGTAGTAGTCGTATTGATGAAGTACGTACTACCGCGCAGGCGCGCGCGCTGGGCGACCTGCAATGGCCCAAGCGTTTCGCGGAACTGAAGGCGGAACAGCAAGCCGGCGCCAGGATGGCGTTGCAGCAAGTGGACGCTGCCCTGCGGCAGGCTGTGCTGGACGAGTGGGCCGCACGGTGCGGCAAGCATGGCATCCGCAACCCCGCCGGGTACCTGTTCGGCATCATCCAGCGCGCCATGCGCGGCGAGTTCAATGCGTGGGCCAAGCAGACCAGCCCGGCAGCGCCAACACCATCGGCGGCGCGAGCGCCACCGCCCGAGCCGCCGCGCAACGTCGTGCCGCCCGCGGTGGCCCGGCAGCACATCGAGCGCCTGCGCGATCTGCTGCGCAAATCCTGAGCGCAGGGCCTGGCAAGGCCATGAAGCAGACCTCCTTGGCGGTCGGCAGAAACGGTCCCCAGGGGACGGCTGTGTGGTGAAACGCCGGACGACGGCGCGACATGCTGCGCAAAACCTGAGTAGAGCGCCTGCAAGACCATGAAGCAGACCTCCATGGCGCTCAACGGAACGGTCCACTGGGGACGGCTGCGCGGCGAAGGATCGTGTCGAACGGCAGCGCGACGTGCGGTGCAGTACGCATACCGTCAACGACCGAGGCACGGAGCGCCAACGTGAATGCTCCGGCCTCCAAGGG
>DAOLLE010000253.1:0-5215 GCA_035331205.1 Burkholderiaceae bacterium | reverse complement strand
GCCCGACCCGCGCCGACTTCGGCTTCTTCCGCCCCGTCAGCACGCGCTGGACCGACAACGACATCTACGGCCACGTCAACAACGCGATCTACTACCAGTACTTCGACAGCGTCATCAACAGCTACCTGATCGAGCAGGGCGAGCTGGACATCCACCGCGGTGACGTGGTGGGCTTCATCGTCCGCTCCGAGTGCGACTACTACGCGCCGGTGACCTACCCGGGCGACGTCGACATCGGCGTGGCGGTGAGCCGGCTGGGCAACTCGTCGGTCACCTACTCGGTGGGCCTGTTCAAGCCGGGCGAGGCCGACCCCTGCGCGGTAGCGAGCATGGTGCATGTCTTCGTCGACACCGCCAGCAACCGGCCGGTGCCGATTCCAGCCTCCCTGCGCGCGGCGCTGAGCCGTCTGCTGCGCGCCTGAGCCGAGCCCACATTCCCCGGCGGCGGAGGACGACGCCATGGCGCCCCGACAACTGATCGTCTGCTGCGACGGCACCAACAACAACCTCACCGGTCGGCTGAGCGACACCAACGTCACCAAGCTCTGCGAGCTGCTCGACCCGGACGGGCAGAACCAGCGCCTGTATTACGACCCGGGCGTCGGCAACCCCGGCCAGCTGCCGGGCGCGACCTGGGTCGAGACATTGCGCCGCGAGGTCGAGCGGTTGAGCGGGCTGGCCTTCGGGCAGGGCGTGTACGAGAACATCGCCGAGGGTTACGCCTTCCTGATGGAGCACTACCGCGAGGGCGACCAGGTCTTCCTCTTCGGCTTTTCGCGCGGCGCCTTCACCGCGCGCAGCATCGGCGGGCTGGTCACGCAGTTCGGCCTGCTGCGGCCCGAGGCGCGGGCGCTGGTGCCCACGCTGCTGCACACCTACTTTGCCGAGCGGCGCGAGAACAAGCACTACAAGGACGTCACCGCGCAGGTCTCGGCCCTGTTCTGCAGCGCGCACAGCCGCCTGGCCTCGGTGTGGTTCGTCGGCGTCTGGGACACGGTGGCCTCGGTGGGCTTTCCGATGGTGGGCCAGCAGACCATCACCGCCAGGCCGAGCATCATCGGCAAGCGCATCCATCACGTGCGCCAGGCCCTGGCGCTGGACGAACACCGCCGCGCCTTTGCGCCGCGCTGCTACATCGTCGATCCGACCTACGACTACGCCGCGCAGGGTCAGAGCATCGCGCAGGTCTGGTTCCCGGGCTCGCATGCCGACGTCGGCGGTGGCTACGGCCACGACGAATCCGGGCTGTCGAACGCCTCGCTGGCCTGGATGCTCCAAGAAGCGGCGGCCTGCGGCCTGCGGCTTCAGCCTGGGCTGCAGACGCCCGACGGCGGGCTCGATGCCGAGGCGCTGCGCACACGGCTGGCCGAGTGCCGGCCGACGTCGCGCGTGCCGCCGACACCGCCGGTCGACCGCACGAGCCTTCGCCCCGCCCGGCGGGTCGCGCACGCCGAGACCTACGAGACACCCTGGTGGGCCTTGGGCGGCCTGAAGCTGCGGGACGCGACCCGCAACCCGGATTGGGACAACAAGGACCGGCCCATCACGCCGGTGGAGCATCCTGGGGCCGACCAGCCGCCGCTGCGCTTTCCCGCCCAGAGCGCCTGGGCCCGGCGGCGGCCGCTGAAGGGCCTGCTGGCCGCCGCCGCCGGCCTCCTGGTCTGCATGCTGCTGGCCGGCGGGGTCCTGGCTCCACGGGCCTGGCCGAGCGATGCCGCGCCCGCCGCGCTGTGGCACTGGGCGCAGGCGGCGGTCTGCGCGGCCCTGCGAGCCAACGCCGAACTGACGGTCTGGCAACTCGGCGGTTGGGGCGGCCTGACGCCACGTTTGCCTGGGCCGGGCCCGCAGGCGCAGGTCGGCTGGGCCCTGCTGATCGACCTGCCGCTGATCGCCTGCTACGCCCAGCTGTTGGCCCGCGGCACGAGTTGGGCCTTCGCGCAGGTGGCGCGGCTGCGGCGCGTGCGCACGCCGGACCGGCCCCTGCTGAACCTGCTCGGCGCGGCCGCCGGACTGGCGGTGGGGGCCGACCTGGTCGAGAACCTGACGACCTGGTTCACCTGGAGCCTGATGGGGGTCGACGGGCTCGCAGCGAAGCTGGCGGCGGTGGTCTTCGGCTTGCTGATGACGGCGGCCTGCGCCACCAAGTGGGCGGGGCTGCTGGGCAGCCTGGTGCTGATCGGTTGGGGCGGACTGGCCCACCTCACCGCCGGCTGGCGCAGCCGCTGAGCCTGGGGTCGGGCGCGGGCGTTGCCGTTTGGCTCGGCCCTATCACGGGCGGAGTTCACGCGGTCCTCGCGATGAAACCCACTGGTAACCTGTCCAAGGTCAAGACGTGGCATCCTGGTAAACCCTAGGTTTACGAGAAATATCATGCCCAACCTGAACGGAATGAAGGCCCTGATCGTCGGCGTGGCCAACGACCAGTCGATCGCCTGGGGCTGTGCCAAGGCGATGCGCGATGCCGGTGCCGATGTGGCGCTGACCTACCTGAACGACAAGGCGCGGCCCCACGTCGAGCCGCTGGCGCAGGCGCTGGACGCGCCGATCTTCCTGCCGCTGGACGTGGTGAACGACGACCAGGTCGACGCGCTGTTCGACGCCATCGAGCGCGAGTGGGGGCGGCTGGACGTGCTGCTGCACTCGATCGCCTTTTGCCCCAAGGCCGACCTGCACGGCCGGGTGGTGGACTGCTCGCGCGAGGGCTTCGCGCAGGCGATGGACATCTCGGTGCACTCCTTCATGCGCCTGGTCCAGCGTGCCGAACCACTGATGCACCGCGGCGGTACCTGCATGACGGTGACCTTCTACGGATCGACCCGCGTGGTGGACCGCTACAACGTCATGGGCCCGGTGAAGGCCGCGCTGGA
Organism: Burkholderiaceae bacterium; assembly: GCA_035331205.1. GTDB lineage: Bacteria > Pseudomonadota > Gammaproteobacteria > Burkholderiales > Burkholderiaceae_C > Sphaerotilus. The sequence goes on along the minus strand of DAOLLE010000253.1, from coordinate 2,348 downwards.
GGCGGCCACCCGCGAGATGGCCTGCGAGCTCGGGCCCAAGGGCATTCGCGTGCATGCCTTGTCGCCGGGACCGCTGAAGACCCGCGCGGCCTCGGGCATCGCCGATTTCGACGAACTGCTGCGCGAGGCAGCCGAGCGTGCGCCGACGCACCAGCTGGCCACGATCGAGGACGTGGGCGCCTACGCGGCCTTCCTGGCCTCGCCGGCGGCGCGCAACATCACCGGCACGATCCCGATGATCGACGGCGGCTACCACATCACCGCCTGAGCCCTTTCCTACTTCGCCGGTTCGATCGCGGTGACGGTCAGCGTGCCGTTGGCGTCCACCGCCGAGAAGCGCACCCGGTCGCCGACCTTCAGGCGATCCAGCAGCTTCGGGTCGCTGGCCTTGAAGGCCATCGTCATCGCGGGCATCTCGAGGTTGGCGATCGGGCCATGCTTGAGCGTCACCATCGCCTGGGCCTTGTCGATCTTGCGCACCTCACCCGGCGTGGTGGGCGCGGGCGCAGCCGCCGCCGCCTTGGCGGTCTGGGCCAGCGCCGGCGGTGCGGCGAGCCACACGGCGCAGAACGCGACGGCGAGGGCCGCCGCGCGGGCAATCGGGGACAGGGCGCGGGCGAAGTTCATGCAACGGATTCCGGGTGAAGGGCCTGGGCCGTAGCGTAGCAGCGCCGACCGGGTGCGCGCGTCGGCGGGGCCATCCGGGGATGGCTCCCGTCAAAACGGTCTATATTCCCACGCCGCGGGCGCCGCTGGAGCCCCGCATCCGTCTGAGTCAGGAAGCCTGCCCGTGATGATCCACCGCCGCGACCTCGTGCGCCTGTCGGCCGCCGCGACGCCCGCCCTGTTGCTCCCCGCCACGCTGCGGGCCCAGTTCCGCGTCGAGATCTCTGGCGTCGGCGCCACGCAGGTGCCGATCTCGGTGCTGCGCCTGCGCGACGAGGAGCGCGCGCCCGTCCAGCTGTCGGCCGTCGTGCGCGCCGACCTGGAGCGCAGCGGCCTGTTCAAGCTGATCGACGGTGCCGGCACGGTGATGGACGAGACCGGCCGGCCCAGCTTTGGCGACTGGCGCGGCAAGGGTTGCGACGCGCTGGCCGCCGGCTCGGTGGCGCGGCTGGCCGACGGCCGCTTCGATGTGCGCTACCGGCTCTGGGACGTGGTCAAGGGCAGCGACCTGGCCGGTCAGGCCGTCGCGGTGCCCAAGGACGACCTGCGGCTGGCGGCGCACCGCATCGCCGACGAGATCTACCAGAAGCTCACCGGCGAGAGCGGCGTGTTTTCCACCCGCATCGCCTACGTTTCGAAGACCGCCGGACGCTACACCCTGTGGGTGGCCGATGCGGACGGCGAGGGTGCCCAGGTGGCGGTGGCCGGGCCCGAGCCGATCATCTCGCCGGCCTGGTCACCCGACGGACGAACGCTGGCCTACGTGTCCTTCGAGGCGCGCAAGGCGATGGTCTACGTGCAGGAGGTGGCCAGCGGCAAGCGCCGCGTGATCGCCGGCTTCAAGGGCTCGAACAGCGCGCCGGCCTGGTCGCCCGACGGCACGCGCCTGGTCGTCACGCTCACGCGCGACGGCCTGTCGCAGCTCTACGGCATGAACCGCAACGGCGAGGACCTGCAGCGACTGACCAACAGCAATGCGATCGATACCGAGGCGACTTACTCCCCCGACGGCAAGTCGATCTACTTCGTCAGCGACCGTGGCGGCGGCCCACAGATCTACCGCATGCCCGCACGCGGCGGCAACGCCGAGCGCGTGACCTTCAACGGCGCCTACAACATCAGCCCGGCGATCAGCCCGGACGGCCGTTACATGGCCTTTGTCACGCGACTGAACGGCAACACCTTCCGCCTCGCGCTGATGGACCTCGGCAGTGGCACTGTGACGACCTTGACCGACACCAGCGACGACGAGAGCCCCTGGTTCGCGCCCAACAGCCGCCTGATCATCTACGCCAGCCGCGCGGGTGGCCGCGACGTTCTGATGACCACCACGCTGGACGGCTCGATCAAGGCCCGCCTCAACGCCCCGCAGGCCGATGTGCGCGAGCCGGTATGGGGGCCCTACGGGCGCTGAGTGCGGCGGAGTCGGTGATGGGGATGGGGATGGGGATGCGTGGTTCGCACGGGGGCGGCAGGAGCCAAACATGAGCAGGATGCAAGAAGGCCAGCCGCTGCAGCGCTGGCAGGGGCGGGTCGGCAAGGCGGTGGTGCTGGGCCTGCTCGGGCTGATCGGCCTGCAGCTGCTGAGCGCCTGCTCGTCGACGCGGGTCGACGCGCTCGCGCCGGTGGAGGACCGCCTGAATGCCGGCGGGCGCGACGGCCGCGGCGCCGGCGCGAACGGC